>JAMOVT010000071.1 GCA_027061855.1 Flavobacteriales bacterium | reverse complement strand
GTTTTGTCTAATCCTACATATAATTTATTTGTTGCTTTCAAAATATCTACACCGCCCGTTAAATCATAATCTGAATGTAATTCTTTATAATTACGTTCCCAAACACAAACATTATCAAAAGTAAAAACGCCGAATTTTTCATTGTTTTGGGAAAGAAATAAGTTATCGTTAATAACATAATAAACCCCATTAAAACCAAGATTGTCAAAGCGTTTTAACATTATTTTTTGCGGAAAATTATAAATACCATAAAATACATTTTTTCCGTCATTGCCGCCGACCAATGAATTACCATTTGAAAATGTATATATATGACGTAAGGCATATTGTTGAATTTTAAATTTTAAATTACCATTTATATCAAATAGCAACGAGTTAAAGTTATCTTCATCAAAAACAATTTGTAATCTATTATAAATACCAAAAAACGAAAACTCTCCTTTATGAATTAATTTATCTTCAACAAACAATTCATTATTATTTTTTATTAAAAAAACAATTTTTTCTATATTAGAAAATTCATTAACTTTGTAATCAATTTTCTTCAATTTGAAATTCATAATTTATTTAAAAATTTGATTATAGTTAGTGTCAATATTTAAGTAATTTATCAACTTGTCAGTTGCTTGGGACTTTGTTAATCCTAAAATAGAGTTGTCTTCTAATAATAAGGCTATCTTTTGTTTACCTAAATTTTCAATAGCCCTTCTACATTCAGGTTTTATAAGCCAATCATGTAATTGTTCTTTTGTCAGTCCTGTTTCTTTCAATCTCCATTGTATTTGTTTGATTGAAGTTATATTAGGATTAAACAAATCTCTTTCGATAAATTGTTCAATAATTGACTGTTTTGTTATGCTTGTGGGTCCGTATTTATATTCAACCAATAATCTTTTTCCTCCTGTAAAGCATTCTGAACAATAAATATCAATATATGAGCTTGTGCCTCTCGCATTAGGAACAGTATATTCAAGTGTTATTGTTTTACCTTTAAAAGTAGTAACATCATCAGCCAAATCTTGAATTATCCAGTGCATTGCTTTAATATTTGCATTATTTTCAGTTTTTAGCACATCTGTTATCTTATTAAAGTTTGAAATATTAATATTGTTTGTGCCACAATTAGTAAGCAACCTGTCTAAATCAGTTATTACTTCTGCAAATGACGCTGCGTTATCAACTCCATATCCCCAACCTTTTAATTGACCTAAAAGGTTATCATTTAAACCAAAATCAGCATATTTAGGATTTGTTTTAATTTTTGAAATGGCATCTAGCGCATCAGTATTAGTTCTTAAATCAATTCTTCTATGGCTTACAATTCCCCATGCTTCAACAAGCTCGGGTTTTTGAAGCAACCGGGTTTTAAAGGGCGGCGCATTGGCAAGGTCGGTGGTAAGTTTTGTGAGTTTTTGTTCCCAAGAACTACCGGCTATTTGAGCCAATATTTGGGTATTGCCTTCGGAGAGTTTAACGAGCAGTTCGCCAAATTCGGTGTGTATGCTGCCGGTGCTGTTTATTATGGCTTGGTCAAGTCGGGTGAGTTCGGTTGTGTTTAAAGCTGAAAAGGCATCGTCAATATTGGCTAATTTGGAGGCGTCGCTTGTTTCGTTAAAGGTTTTAATCCAGGCTGTAAGATTTTGATAATTAGAAAATTTATTAATTAAATTTTGTCGGGCAATTGTCCCCGCTGCCGCACGAATCCCTTCGTGTGGCATAATATCCCCCTGTTGCGTTACGAATCCCTGCTGCGGCAGGTTGGAATCCATATAGGCAAAATTGGCCGATACACCTCCGGTCAATTTAAAAGGCCGCCCCTTGCCGATAGCCGCAATATCGATATTTTGCGCTTGTAAACCCGTAATGGCCGTAAACAATATGATAAGGAGTATTTTTTTCATTTATTCCGGTTTGTTGCTTTTTAGTTTTTGGCTTTGTGTTTATTGTTTTTGGTTATCTTATGTTATGTTTTTTCTTCATTTTTCTTTATTATTCTACCACGCGAAAGGATTCGCGCGGTAGCGGGTTATTTACTATTTTACTTATGTTTGGATATTATTTTCTTCT
>JAMOVT010000070.1 GCA_027061855.1 Flavobacteriales bacterium | reverse complement strand
TAGTTGTGAATTCCTTTCAATTTTATATCTTTGATATATTGATTACAGTATAGGTGAATAAAAACCGCTGATAATCAATAAGATATAAATAAAAATAGAAACAGAAAAAGTTGTAATCATTAAAATGGCTTGATAATTTTCAAGCCATTTTTTATTTTCTAAACCCTATTAAAATAAGCTTAGTTGTTGATGAAGTGGAGGTGGATCTTCTTCTTTTCGTTGGTTAAAAATTTCAATCATACCAAATTGTTTATCGGTTATTTGCATAATGACAACTTGTCCTTTGGGTGGTAAGAAGTTTTTGACCCGTTGAATATGAACGGCTGCATTTTCTCTGCTGGGACAGTGCCGGACATAAATAGAAAACTGGAACATTGAAAAACCATCTTCTATTAAGCGTTTTCTAAATAAAGCGGCTTGTTTGCGATCTTTGGACGTTTCGGTCGGCAAGTCAAATAATACCATTACCCACATAATTCTGTATTGATTTAGTCTGGAAAGTGCATCTGCTTCCATTTGGTTTATTTTAATTCGGGATATAATATTTTGCGCTGAAAACCTTCAAAACAACGGGACACCGAAGTAGTTGTACGTTGCATGGCAATCATCAACGGGCTTATTTCTCCGTCAATTTTTACATCCATAGCCGGTATTTGTAATAAATCGGCTTTGAGTGCTTTAGTCAATTGAAAATCTTGAGTATCTTTTTTTACGGCAACAATTCTGTATACAATTTTATCTACAAACGGCCTATAAGGTTCCATAATATCATCGGCCAGGGCATAGGCATTGTATCGGTTGTGATGATGAATTCCCAAAGTAGGCAATAATCCGGAGGCTACTAATGAGCGCGCAGTTACCGCCCGCAAGATAGCGTAGCCGTAATTAAGTAAATTATTGGGTGGCGGCATTTCGCGTCCTCTCACAAAACCGGGAATATATTCACTAAATATACTTTTCCAGTAATAGGCAGCAGCGCGTCCTTCCAGGTTATCGGGATCACTTGAACGCACCGAATTGCGCCATTCTTCAAAATTTTTTGGCACGCCCGATTTATATGCGGGTAGAATTTGAAACTTGCCTAACAACTGTCCTTGATTCCGGATTTTAGCTTTGACGGTTTGCTGCCATAGCTGTTTTTTGAGTGGTATGCTGGCATTTATCTGTGCTTTAAAACGCTCTTGTTGCAAGGTGTTTCCTTCCAAATTGAGCATTAAACCTTGTGGCATTTTACGCGAGTCACAAGTGATGATGGCCACATTGTTGTCAAGCATTCGCGATATAAGATTTAGACTGATGGTCATTTGGTAAGCTTCCAAAACAATGACTCCGATATCTTCGATAGGAATACTGGCCGGCTTTTTTTCTTTGTCGGCAAAATCGATAATCAGTTGCTTATGCTTGGTGCGTAAATAAGCATCACTGCTGATAAAAATAGTGCGTTTTATCATAAGAAAAAAAATTTAAACCTAATATATATGCTCGGGCCTCTTTGAGACATGCCAAGTCTATATATCGATATATTCTTTTGCTATTTCTTTATTTATCAATTGACCTCTACGCCCGGCATAATAATCACGTGCCGAAGAAAATTCCCAATCCGTAATCTTTTTAGCCAATCCCGCTTTAACCGGATTTTGATGGATATATTCAAATAAAATTTGAGGATATTGTCTTTCGGGTTTAATAATTTTATTACCTATAAATGAGGGTTTATCTAATTCTAAGCAATTGACGCATTCGGCTTTGGTGGCTTCTCTAAATAATTTTCCGGAACGCTTTTGTTGTTTGTTAATAGCCTTGGTATAACTCATTAGAAAAATACCTATTGAATCGTTGAAAGTTCGAAGTTGAGACTCAGTGCGTCTTTGAGACGCGCCGAGTCTCGTGCCGGATCCGGCAAACCTCTCAACTTCTGTTTCTACTTCTCGCACATACACCATCCAATGAAAATGATTGGGCATTAAGCACCAAGCCAAAATATCTCCATAAGGCAAAATATATGTATTCATCTTTTGCAAAAAATACAAATAATTCTCCCTGTTAAAGAAAATCTTTTGCCGATTATTCCCTTGATTATAGATATGGTATAGATAGCCTTTTTGGAATTGCATTGGTTAATAATTGTTTATAATTCACGGTGCGTCTTGAAGGCGCGCCGTGAATGGTTAAACTATTTTTCAATTTTTATAATGTTTCCCAAACGATCTATAGTTAATTTCCAACATTGAGATTTTATTTGTATACCATCCAATGTATTTTGACTCTTACTTTGCCTAGAGGTTTTGCCTATTTCATTCAAAATGAATGTTAACTTTTTATCTTTTGGTGAAATTATTTTAAAACCATTTTTTGATCTTTTTCCTAATTTCTCTAAAAATTTGTTGTTTTTTCCCTTAGCATTATCGATATCAAAAATTACCGAAGCTGTATTAGCAGGGACAAAATCTAATGTTTGCCCTGAAAATTTCACCAATTTGTATATTCTACTTTTATCTAAGGTGTTTATATTAATTTTTTCGCTATTCAATTCTTCTTCTGTAGGTACATAAACCAAATCCAATGGTGATAAAGTAAAAATACGTCCAAAATTACTATCATCATTATCATATTTATCTGGTATGGGATTTTCTTTTTTAGAAAGGTCATGATTATATGCGGCTTGTTTGAGTGTTTCTATTAATTCTATTAATTCTATGCCTTTGAATTTTCGTTCTGTTGTTTCTTTGTTTTCATAAACCCCAATAAATATGTTTGAACCTTCATCATTTACCATGTATTGTTTTAGTTTAACAGGGTGTTTAGTTTCTTTATCCGTGGTCACCTGTCTTTGTTTGCCAAATCCTGATGATAAACGAACTTTATATATTGGTTTGTGATTTTTTCCATTATTTAATCTTATTAAATTGTAGGGTTCGTTCATTTTTTCAATTTCTTCCGGTGTAAAGGCAATTTCAGGGTGCTCTATTATTTCAATTTTCTTTTCTTTATCATCTACTCTATTTCGTAAATTTTCAGATGTAACTTTATCTACAAAAACATTTAAAGTAGCATATTTGGTTTTACCGGATTCGTATTTGTTGTTTTTTAAGTATTGTATTAACTCCTCAGTAGATTTAAAATCGTTTTCATTATCGTTTACAATTGCTTCAAATTCATCTTTTTCTAATAACGCATCATAATATTTTATTGCTTCATCAAAAGGTAATTTTATGGTGTCAAACTGTTTTAAATGATTTAACAATATTTTTTGAATGCCTGTGTCGGTAATGTTTTTTATTTTATCGGAATTAAATTCTTTTGATAATTCTCCTTTATATCTTGATGCCATTTTTTCAACTTTCAAAGTTATTTTCTTATTGACATATTTGTTTTTAATTTGTTTTGTAAACTCTGTAATTTCCGGAAATTGCTTTTTTAAAATTATTACCTCTTTTCTTAAATTTTCATCAACTATAAGGGTAGGATTACTAAAGATTATATCTATTGATTTATGTAACTCTTTATTTACTAAATCTCCTAAAAATACCTTACCGTAAAAAGTGTCTTTCCCTAAACTTCTACGTATTGCCCAATTGTATTTTTTATTTGATTTTAATGCTTCTTTTATTGTTTTAGGTTTTTGCGTTTCAAGGGTTACTTTATTTTTTTCTTTATCCCATTTGTTATATTTATTTACGGTTTTATTTATTACTCTTTTGTTTTGTTTAAAAGTAACAATTGTATCTTGCAATGCAGTAAGCATCATTTTTTTATAATTTTTATCAAAACCGGTGCCTTTATATTGATATTTCATTTCAATAACTGTATCCCTTGATGAACTTTTGGCGTTTGGTTGGCGTTTTTCAGCAGGAAGCATAAAAAACCAATCGTTTTCTTTCGGGTCATTCTTTTTGGGTTTAGAAAACTTTATTTTCTTTTTTAAGGTTAAACGGTATTTTTCCAATTGTTTTTGTTTTCCATAATCGTCTTTTTTAGCATTTGCATTGATGTTGTTAAGGTAGTTTACGTGCTCTTCAGTGCAAAGAGCTACTACTAAAGCATCTAAAGCGTGATGACGGTGGTCTATCCGCTTTATATCAAATTCTCCCATTTTTTCTAAGATAGTCTCATCTATTTGACAATCAAAGTATTTTTTTATATTTCCATACTCATCTTCTATTTCCCGCCAATCACCAAAAAGGTTAGATTTGGTTAATTCATTCATTCTGATAAATCTTGGCGTTACTAATTCTTTCCATACGTGGTCTAATTTCCACGCTCTTTTTAATTTGTTTGTTACCATACCGGTAACAGGTAATACGTTTTTTGAACGGTATTCTATTTCGCCTTTTTCTCTAACTATATGACTTAATAATTCCACGGCTTTTCTGGCAATGTGTCTGCTTGTATTTAATTGACTGTTTATAAATTTGCTTGGTATTTCTTTTGACAGTAAAATTTCTCTTTTTTGTCCTGCAAATTGTTCTTTTACCAGAGAGATATAGTTTTCTTCCGTAAGAATTTCCACTTCTCTGTTATATGCAGCACAAAACACCTTTCTTTTTTTAGGATTTAAAATAAAATCTCGTCCGGTTTGGTTGCTTTTTAGTTTATTGATTTCTGTTTCGCAAACCACCTTATTGGTTAAAGAATCATTAGAAATAAGAGCTTGTGGAAATATGTGGTCTATGTTGTATTTATTACCGTCAAATAGATCTGTTAATTTTATCATTAACCCGGTATAGGGCGAACGATAACCTTGCTCTATCCACAATTTGTATTTATCAAATTCTTGTTTTGTTATTGTTTCTTTTTTAAGAATACTATTTATATCTTTTTGAGTAATTCCATTTTGTTTTAATTTGTTAATATTACCATCATCATCTTTATCTCTGATAAAAAGTTTTTTATCTATCCTTGCACCGTTTTCTAATATCTTTAACCGTTCAAAATGGTCGTTATTTTTGGGGTTAGCTTTGTAATTGTTATTACTTAAAAACTCTTGCAATATTTGTCTTAAACGTTTGTTTTGTTTACGGTTTTCGGTTTGGTTCTTTGAAATTTTCTTTTTTTCTTTTGCCGATTTTTTTAATTCTCTACCTACTTCAACGTGTATTCTGTCAAACAATTTTTTATATGTAAATTCATTTTCTTTTTCTCCGTAAGTTTTCCATATTTCGGCTACCACCTGCATCATTTCCAACAATACTTTTTCTGCAATAGGGTTGTTCAGCGAATTGTGCTTTAACTCTTTGTGCAGTTCATCTATGATTTGCTGCGGGCTGTTCCAATGTTTTTCTTGTGCCAATTCCGAATGTCGCCCATATACAAGATAGGATGCTTGTGTTAGGTTTAAAGCTGAAAAATCTTCCGGATTTTCAAAATCCTTAAATACATTAAATAAACCTTTTGGAAATGGTAAAATATTTTCTTTTAAATTTCCTTTTTCTTCAACTTCCGAAAAATCAGGTTTTTCTGCGGTAAAATCAATTTGTTTTAATTTTTGTAGAATTGTTTCAATTCGTTCATTTATAGATTTTTTCCATTTGTTGTTTTTTGTTTCGTCTTCTGTAAAAGTTCCTTTAAAACGGTTATTTCCCATTTGCATAAATGGTAATAATTTACTCAGTGCTTTATGTGAGTAAGCGGCATATTTTGAATCGAATTTGGGATAATTAGCAAAGTCGTTTACTAATTTTTCAATTGTTACCTCTGTTATATCGTTAAAATCTTTAAAGTAATTATTAAAAAATTTTTTTAAACTTTTTTTATTGTTAGCTGTTCGTTCATTGTAAGAGACAGAATACAAGTAATGCCATAAGGCAATTTCTTTTTCAAGAGTTAAAAAGTCATCATAATTATCAAATCCACATCTTTTAAAACGGGTTATAAAACTTGTGCGAGTTTCATTTCCTTTTAGTTCTTCATCTTCAGGGAAATTCCATTTAAAGTCTTTTGTCTTTATTCCAAATTCTTTCTTGCAATGACTTAAAAAAGCGCTTTGAGTTACTGTTTTTTGATTATTAAAAAAATCGAATAATTTTTGATAATCATCCGGTGTTTTAAAAAATTGTTTGGTTACATCTACATTTATCCGTTTAGAGTCTTTAGGTTCTTTTTCTATAAGCTTAAGATTATGTATCTTATCCCAAATTCTAAACTCTTGAAATAACGGATGTGAAGCCGGAACAACTTTATTGTAAATTGGTTTTTCGTCTAATATTTCTCCGGTTTCTTTATCGACATCTGTTTTCCAATATTTTATTTCATATTTACAATTGGCAATTTCAGATTTTTTTGATTTTAAAGGTCTTTGATAGAGCAATATATCATCGACTAACAAAGCTTCAATGGCTTTTTTATTTTCTAATAACTTTCTGTGATTTCCATTATTAGGATAGAGTAATTTTATGCAATCGTTAATTAGCTTTTGGTCTTCTAATTTAGGGTGATATTTTTTTTGGTTGTTAATAATATCGTTTAATTCTTCACGATAAAATTTTCTGTCAACGACTTGAAATTTTCCACCGATTATCTTGGTTCTTTTATGGTCTTTACTTACAGCGTCAGTTTTTAGCGTTTCATAAATATCAGGACTAATATAATGTTTAGGATTTCCTTTTTTATCTATATATTTCTTATTTACATTAAATTTTAACGCTTCTTTTTCGGTTTTCTTTTTTAATAAGGTCCAATCGTTTGATTTATCACTAAAATCGGGTTCTCTAAATTTTCTTTCTTTCCCTTGAATCGTTTTAATATCACCGTTTTCATCATACTCTGTTTCTACAATATAATCATAAGTTTTTCCTTTGATATTTTTGTATTTGAATGTATAATTTTTAAGTTTCTTAATTTCACTCCACCCATTAGTAAAGTGGAGTGTAAAATTGTGTTTGCCGTCTTCTTTTTTGTATTCAATACTTTCAATTGTTAATGGATAAATATCAACAACTTTAAATGTTTTTTCTTTTTCATAGCCTTCTTCATCCAATTTAGTTGTTTTTATGACTTCTTTTAAATCGTTTTTAAAGGTCATTTGCTTATCTGAATACTCTTTGTATTTAATATCGTTTCCTTCTAATGATACCTCATAATATTTTCTGCCGTTTATATCTTGCTTTTGTTTACTAACATTTGTTACCTTTAAATCTAATTCTTCAATTAGTTCATTATCTTTTATTGATTTGTTTTCTACTTCTGTTTTTTCGTATCCTCTTTTTTGATTGTAACTCAACAATACCCAAGCCAATTCATTTAATGTTAATTTCCCTCCGTCTAATGCTTTTTTTCGCAAATAATAAAGTGTCCAATCATAAGGAACTCTTTTACCTTTTACATTTTCAATACCCATATCATCTAACATTTCTTGATATGCATCACTAAATTGAAAATCGTATTTATTTGGATTGTGCTTGTTTTGTTTATAAGCTAATTTTGGTTCTTTGCCGTGCTTAAATTTACCTGATTTTTGTCCGTTTCGCTCAAAATCTATTTCTATTTTGTAATGTTCGGGTAAAGCTTCTAGTAAATTTAATAATAAATGCAACCTATTTCGCCTTAAAATAAAACGTTCGTTTAATCGTCTCGGTCCTCTTTTTTCAGTTCTTTGAGCAGCTGCACTTTGAATAATGCCCTCTTTTTCAAAATTTCCAAGTTCAGTAGCATCCATAGGTATTATACGCGAACCTAAACTTATAATTCTTAATATTTTTTTTTCGTGATTGATTTCAATCAATGCCCACCCAATAGAATTTGTTCCCAAATCGAGTCCTAATATTTTTTTCATTGTTTGTAATTTTTGAAGATGATTAAGAGTAATATTTCAAATATATCAAATCTTTTTCAAAATGACAAAAACAAAATGAAGTAAAAAGTGTGAAAAAAATAATTTGCAGGTTTAAAATTATTGTTTTAATTTTGTACATGAAAGGAATTCACAATAAGGATTATTCCGTTGTGAAAACATTCAAAGCGGGAGTAACATCTCGCTTTTTTATTTAATTGTTTTGAATGTTTCACGAACACCTTAAATTATAATAAATATAGTGAGCAAAACATTTGGTAAGCCTCTCCGCCTAAGTGGGAGGCATTTTTTTTATAAAAAACCGATATCTTTTTGTTTTATTATTCCCCCAAAGTCTTTACGGCAATGACAAAAGCTTTTATGCCGGTTGCCAGGGCAGGGGCAGGGTCTAATATTACACTGTCGCTATGAAGAGAAGGGAGTTTCTTATTTTGATTAAGGTAACTTTGAAAGGTTTGCGGATTCATAGCTCCCAAACCGAACATGAAAACAGGCACTTTTTCTTTGGTTTTTCCATAACGGGCAAAATCTTCACCACCCATCACAGGAGGAACTTCTACAATCCGTTTTTCACCGAATGCTTTTTTCCATTCTCCCGTAATTTTTGTTACTAATTGAGGATTGTTATATAAAGCCGGTGTATATGTGTCCGACAATTGTAAGACGGGGTAATCTTCTTTGGGGACATTAAAAGACAGGGCGATGGCATTGGCTTTTCGTTGCATGGCATCAAGAACTTGTTTCCGTACTCTATCCTTATAAGAGCGAATGGTAAATTCCAATTTTACTTCCGAAGGAATAATATTTCCTTTGGTTCCGCCATGAATCGAGCCTACGGTAACAACGGCAGACTCAATAGGAGAAACTTCACGGGAAACAATCGTTTGTAAATCGGTGATATAATAAGCCGCCATGGTGATGGGATCAATGGTTTTGTGTGGGTAAGCACCATGTCCTCCTTTCCCTTTAATGGTCATTTTTGCCATATCTACATTTGCCATAGCATACCCTTTTCTATAGCCTATCATTCCGGCAGGTAAAGCGGGAGTAACATGTTCGGCAAGAGCATAATCCGGCACAAAAAATTTCTTGTAAAGACCGGCTTCCAACATGGCTTTGGCACCGCCACCACGTTCTTCGGCGGGTTGGGCAATCATCATCAAGCTGCCTTTCCATTCGTCTTTGTGTTTTGACAGATATTCTGCCGTACCTAGCCACACACTCATATGTAAATCATGGCCGCAAGCATGCATTACCGGTTGTTCTTTACCTTCAATATCAGTTTGAGTTA
This sequence comes from Flavobacteriales bacterium, assembly GCA_027061855.1. Classification (GTDB taxonomy): domain Bacteria; phylum Bacteroidota; class Bacteroidia; order Flavobacteriales; family Flavobacteriaceae; genus JALSPZ01. The sequence continues at coordinate 108,216 of JAMOVT010000070.1, read as the reverse complement.
CAGTACTTGCAAAGGGCAACCCTGTTTTTTCATATATAGGTAGTGCATCCATATCGGTTCGTATGAGTATTTTTGGGCCATTGCCATTATGAAGAATGGCTACTACGCCTGTTCCTCCAAAATTTTCAGTGACTTCAAATCCGAGTTTGCGCATTTTTTTTGCCAATAATTCAGCAGTCTTATTTTCCATATAAGAAAGCTCGGGATGTTGATGTAAATAGCGGTAAGTTTTTACTAATCCGGGAATTTGTTTTTGAATGTCTTGGTCTTTTTGAGCAGCCGAATTGAATATCAATAAACTGATAATAAGGGAAGTGATAATTTTTTTCATAGTGAGTAAATTTTGATAAAAGCTTAAAGATAAAATATTTTTTAAGTACTGCTCTTTCTTGTTGATAAATTCTTTGAGACATTGATTTATTCTCAAAATTTATATCGTATTTTTGCCTCAATGAGTACAAAGAAAGATTATTTACAAGAGTTAAACGAAGCGCAAAGAGCGCCTGTTCTCCATAAAGACGGGCCTTTAATGATCATAGCCGGAGCAGGATCAGGAAAAACGAGAGTTTTGACCTATCGCATTGCCCATTTGATGAATCAAGGGATAGATCCTTTTCATATTTTGTCATTGACTTTTACCAATAAGGCGGCACGGGAAATGAAAGAGCGAATTGCTAAAATTGTAGGCCCCAGTGAAGCCAAAAATATTTGGATGGGTACCTTTCACTCTGTATTTGCACGTATTTTAAGGGAAGAAGCGGATAAGTTGGGTTTTCCTCGTGATTTCACCATATATGATACCCAAGATTCCTTGCAAGTAATCAAACAGATCATCAAAGAAATGAATCTGGATACAGAAATCTATAAACCCAAAATCATTCTCAACCGGATTTCTCAATATAAAAACAGCTTGATTACCGTTCGCGCATATTTTAATAATCCCGAACTTATGGAAGCTGATATGTATGCAAAACGTCCGGAAACGGGCAGCATCTATCAAAAATATGTAGATAGATGTTTTAGGGCGGGAGCAATGGACTTTGATGATTTATTGCTGAGAACCAATGAGTTATTGACACGTTTTCCCGAAGTATTAATGAAGTGTCAAAAACGCTTTCAATATATTCTTGTCGATGAGTACCAGGACACGAACCATTCACAATACCTTATCGTCCGTGCTTTATCCAATCGTCACCACAATTTATGTGTGGTAGGAGATGATGCGCAGAGTATTTATAGCTTTCGCGGGGCGAATATTCAGAATATATTTAATTTTAAACGCGATTATCCCGAAGCGGAAATTTACAAGCTCGAACAAAATTACCGTTCTACAAAAAATATAGTGGGAGCTGCTAATTCATTAATTGAAAAAAACAAAGAAAAACTTCCCAAAGTGGTATGGACTGCCAATGAAGAAGGAGATAAAATCCGGGTGATCCGTACTTATTCGGATGCCGATGAAGGACGTTTTGTGGCTTCCGATATTTTTGAAACCATGCAGCGAAATCAAATGCAAGCCAAAGATTTTGCTATTTTATATCGTACGAACAGTCAATCCCGTGCCATGGAAGATGCTTTGAGAAAAAAAGGAGTTCCTTATATGATTTACGGAGGTCTGTCTTTCTATCAAAGAAAAGAAATCAAAGATATTCTGGCTTACCTTCGTTTGGTGATAAACCCTAAAGATGATGAGGCCTTTCGGCGTGTGATTAATTTTCCTGCAAGGGGAATAGGAGCTACCACTATGGATCGATTGACTTTGGCAGCCGATAAATACAAAGTTTCTTTATTTGATATCGCTGAAAACATTCAAAAACTTGATTTAAAAATCAATAAGGGAACTAAAAAGAAAATTGAAGATTTTGCTTTAAAAATCAAAAGTTTTCAAGCTCTGGCCAAAGAAAAAGATGCTTTTGAAATAACCGATTATATAATCAAAAACACGGGCCTTCTTCAAGAATACAAAAAAGATATTACTCCCGAAGGTATGAGTAAAGTTGAGAATATTCAGGAAATGATGAACGCCATACAAGATTTTATCGATGTACAAAAAGAAGAAGTGGAAGGCGATATTTCTCTGACTCATTACTTGCAAGATGTTGCCCTTTATACCGATTTGGATAAAAAGAATAAGGATGATAACAAAGTCACATTGATGACGGTTCATATGGCAAAGGGTTTGGAATTTCCTCATATATATATTGTAGGGATGGAGGAAGATTTGTTTCCCTCGGCAATGTCGGTCAATACCCGGGCCGAACTCGAAGAAGAACGGCGACTGTTTTATGTGGCACTTACACGGGCAGAAAAAAGAGCAACTATTACTTTTGCCGAAAGTCGCTATCGCTGGGGAAAGCTCAATTATTCCGAGCCCAGTCGTTTTATTTCTGAAATTGATGAAAAATATTTGGAATTCAACTATAAACCCGGGGAACTTTCCGCTAATCCTTTTTTGGATAATGATATATTTGGCGCACCAGATTTAAAACCGAAAAATCAACGGGAAAAAAATAAAAAAACTACTATCGGAAAGCCTAAATCAAATCCCAATCCGCTTCCCAAAAACTTGAAAAAAGTATCGGAAGTAAAAAGTGATTACATCCCTCCGTCTGATTTGAATATTGGGGACAGAGTAAAGCATGCCAAATTTGGCCCCGGTACCATTACAGACTTTATTGATGCAGGTTCCAACAAAAAAGCCATCATTAAATTTGACAGCGGAGAAGAAAAAAAGCTCCTGTTGAAGTTTGCAAAATTATCTAAAATTTAATTCTAATACGCTTGTTCATTAAAAAATAAAAGCATATTTTTGCTTTGGTTTGAAGATAATTCAAAACATTTAACAAATGAAAGCGGAAGTAGTAAACATTGGGGATGAGATTCTTATCGGGCAAATTAACAATACCAATGCGCAATGGCTTGCCAAGGAATTGACAGGTTTGGGTTTTGATGTAGATAAAATTACCGTGATTGGTGACGAGCCTGAAGAAATTAAAAATGCTCTTCAAAATACACAATCCGATTTTGTAATTGTTACGGGTGGATTAGGTCCTACACAAGACGATCTGACTAAACAAACCATAACGGAATTTTTTCAAGATAATTTGGTTTTTCATCCCGAAGTGGAAGAGCATATTAAACAGATGTTCGCGCGGATGAATTATCCTTATACCGAGAACAACAAAGGACAATCCTATTTACCTTCAAAATCGAGGGTGTTATGGAATAAATATGGTACTGCCCCCGGAATGTGGATGGAGAAGAACGGACGTGTTTTTGTTTTTCTTCCGGGTGTTCCTTTTGAAATGAAAGGGATTTATAAGGAAGAAGTGGAACCGCGGATAAAACAAAAATTTACACTTCCGGAAAAATACCAAAAAACAGTAACGGTTTTCGGAATTGGAGAAAGTCTATTGGCCGATAGAATAAAAGAATGGGAAAAACAATTACCTGATGAGATTAAATTAGCTTATCTGCCTCATCCCGGCCGAATTAGATTGCGTTTATCTGCACGGGGAGAAAATAAAGAAATTTTAAAAGAAAAAATTGAAAAACACATTCAATCCCTTAAGCAATATATACCTGATTTAACCGTTTCCGAGCAGGTGGAAGACCTGGCATTTGCGGTCCATAAAAAATTATCTGAAAAAAAATTAAAGATCGCTTTTGCCGAGAGTTGTACGGGCGGACGGTTAGTGAGTGATTTGGCGATGATACCCGGAGCCTCAAAATTTTTGATGGGAGGCATAGTTGCATACAATACTTTAATAAAAATCAACGTTCTAGGTGTTGATAAAGAAATAATTGAAAAATATTCGGTTGTTCATGAAAAAACTGCAGAAGCAATGGCTAGAAACGTAAAAAAAATAATGATGTCAGATATAGGAGTCGCAACAACAGGAAATGCGGGGCCTTCAAAGGGAGACAGTGATGCAGAAGTGGGAACGTGTATCATTGCTGTGGCTTATAAAGAGAAGCTAATTACCTTTAAACATAATTTCGGGCAACCGCGAGAGAAAGTAATAAACAGAGTTGTTTCCAAAGCCTATGAGCTGATTTTGAAACAAATTTAGTTAAATTTTGAGGACTTTAAAAAAAATGTTATAATTTCGTATCAGGTTGATTAGCAAAAAAATAGATTTGAAAATTGAAAAAAAATCATAAAAAATAGTTCACTAAAAATATTTTGAATGAGAAAACAATACTTTCTTTTACTTAGCATAATATTATTCCTTTATTCTCATGACCTCTTGGGTTTTATGAGCCCAGGGGTTAAGCATAGTGATAATCATTCCTTTTTGCATGAAATGATACCTCCTCCTAGCGCTAATAACGATCATTTTTATGTGACTGCCGGTACAACCTTAAATATACCTGCTGCAGGAGTTTTAGCCAATGATACCGACCCCGACGGAGATGCTATCACAGTACAAAGTTTTAATGCAAGTGGTACGGATTATAATGCAGGACAAACCGCTTATATTGCCGAGGGGCAGCTGACCATTAATGCGGATGGCAGTGTTACTTTTGTTGCCAATGCTGGATTTTCGGGAAATTATTTTGTTAATTATACTATTATAGATAGTAATGGAGAAACCGCAAGCGCACAATTGACAATTACTGAAAACAGTACGAATCACGACCCTGTTGCTATAGATGATAGTCAAATTGTCGCTTCCGGAAATACAATTTCTGACAGCGCACCGGGAATTATTTTAAATGATATTGATCCCGATGGAGATACTGTGACTATTACTACTTATACAATAAATGGAAATACTTATACTGCCGACGGAACCACTTATACTTTGTCAGGAGTGGGAACCATTTCCATAAATTCCGATGGTAGCTATACATTTACCGCAGATGCCGCTTTTACGGGCACCGTGGATATTGATTATAATATTACAGATGGAAACGGAGGAACCGATGGGGGCAGATTTACCATTTCCGTTACCTCAGGTAGTGCTATAATAGATGCAATTAATGATACCAATCTTACTAATGAGGACGCTACTCTCTCCGTTAGTTCCAATGGAGTTTTATTAAATGATACAGGTACCAATCTTGTGGTAACGGGGTTTTATATCAATGGAGTATATTATACTGCCGGCACAACGGTTACTGTAGCAGAAGGAACATTTGTTTTGAATTCCGACGGTAGTTATACACTCGCACCTACACTCAATTATAACGGGGCTTTTCCAGTAGTTACCTACGAAATATCCGATGGAGTGGGAGGGACCGATCAAGCAACTCTGTCCATAGATATTCTTCCTGTCAATGATCCGCCTCATGCCAATGACGAGACCGATTCCACCCTGGAAAACACTACTCTTACCCAAAATGCTGCCAATGGAGTATTGAGCAATGACACCGATGTAGACGGAGATTCCTTATCCGTAACAGAATTTGAAATAAACGGAACAACTTATTCTCCCGGGGATACCGTAAGCTTGGCAGAAGGAGATTTCACCTTAAATGCCGATGGAAGTTATACTTTTGTGCCTACTACCGACTATTTCGGTCCGGTTCCGGCAGTGACATATACCATAAGTGACGGAAACGGAGAAACAGATACGGGTATATTAAATATTACTGTATTGGAAAACAATACGCCGCCCGTGGCAGTAGATGACACATATACTACCGATAATACTTATATTACCAATGAAAATACTACACTAAACATTCCTGCTCCGGGAGTTTTGGGAAATGATAGTGACCCTGACGGTGATTTGATTACAGTTATTGATTTTACCGTAGGAGGTACAACCTATGTTGCAGGTACTACGGTTACTTTGGCTGAGGGTAGTTTTACTTTGAATTCCGACGGTAGTTTGACTTTTGTGCCCAATACTAATTATTCGGGAACGGTAACACCTGTAACTTATACTATTTCAGACGGTTCGGATACGGACAGTGCAAATATTGAGCTGTACGTAACCTTGGTAAACGATCCTCCTGTCGCTGTGGATGATGAAGCGGTCACTCCCGAAAATACAACGCTAACCGGGGCAGCTCCGGGATTGATGGCTAATGATAGTGATGCCGACGGAGATCCGATAAGTATCATTGATTTTACGGTAAACGGAAATACCTATGGTCCCGGATCAACGGTAAATTTAGCGCAAGGAGACTTGACCATTAATGCAGACGGTAGTTATACTTTTGTACCTACCAATGGTTTTACCGGTTATGTTCCGGTGGTTACCTATACCCTATCCGACGGAGTAGCTTCCGATACAGCCGATTTCCAAATAACAGTGGATTATATTAATATCGATCCCAATATGACGATTGAAAGTTGTAATCAGGGATATACGGCAAGTGGTTTATATAAAATACGTTATACTTTTTCTTTGCATAACCCCAGCTATGCGCAATCCATTACCAATTTGCAGATTATAAATGATCTAAACTCTATATTTGGAAATGGTTGTGTAAATCATATTGACAGGGATTGGATTGGGACTTCTGCAGGATATGATCCTACCGATCCGCAAATGTATGATAACAATGCATGGGATACCGCCGAATTTAATGAAACCGACCCTACACCGGGACGAGAAGGTATTTTTAATGCCGCAACAGTATCGGGTTCCGAATTATATCCCGGTCAAACCATTTGGGGAAGTTATTGTATCTATATAGATCCTACTTGTGCCGGAGGAGACGGCGTAGGTAGCGGAAACGGAGTGACTTTTGATAATATTATGACCTCCTCAGGTTCTACCGGTGGAGGAAATACGCATTTGGCTATTACCGATTTCCACACCTATGAAACCACTGTAGCTGCGGGAATTTATGTGCCAACTCCCCAACCCCTTGTCAATAATAATGGTACTTATGATTTTGATTTGGTAGTAACTATTACCAATGACGGTACGGCAACAGCTAATAATGTACAATTTTATCTTCCGTTGATTGACTTTTTGAATAATGGTATTCCGATTAACTCTTCGACGGTTACACAAACCGGAGGACCTACTGTAACGGTAAATGCAGGATATGATCCTTCATCCAGCGGAAATACTGCAATACTCGGGAATAACGTAAGTTTGGGACCAACACAATCAATTACATTGACTATACATTATAATGTTGGGCCTACAACTTTTAACGGAACATGTAATTTTCCTTTTCCCAATCCCAGTATTACCGAAGGACCATCAGATTTTTTCCCGGGTTCTGTAGCAGAAAATCCCGATACGGATACCTATGTTGTTTGGAGTGATTCCCAAGGAAACCATTTGGATAAATATTATCCGTTGGCCAATCCCGGAGATTTGCCTACTTCCGAAAATCAATGTGATTGCGAAGGAGTAAGTATAAGTTTTGATTTTGATATTACCCTTAATATAGACAAAACCATTTCTGCCAATGTTCCGGCCGCAAGTTTATTATCGGGAAACAGGGAAATTACTTTCCAAATAGAAATCAACAATGACCCCAGCTCTGATGTTCAGGTAGAAAATTTAACTCTTACGGATAATTTGGGAAATATTTGCAACCCCTCAAATATTATCAGTGTTTCTCAACCTCAAATTATAAGTTCAACCGCTACAACCGACCCCAATATCAATATTAATTTTGACGGGATGGGAGATACAAATATTTTTGATACTACATCGGGAATTTTAGAACCCGGACAAAGTATTACAATTGAATATACTGTGGAGGTGGATGACCCTTGTTTTGGGATAAATTATGCCTATTTCTCTGCTTCGGATCCATCCGGAAACGGAACAAATACTGTAAATTCCGGTGTAGAAGTAGAAGTTTGGCCCGATTTTGATAATGATACCTTGGCTAATAATATAGACTTGGATGATGACAATGACGGGGTTTTGGATTCGGATGAAGGTTGCCCCGGACTCAACGGTAAATATTATGGTACCAATCAATGGGTGTATAGTATTCTATCCGCTGTAGGACATACATATGGTGCCCCCGATGCTACTTTCTATGTTTCACATTCCGATTTTACTTCCGGTGGTGGAACCTTGGGTTATGGAACTCATTTGCAAGACTTCTTAGGTCCTGATGCAACTACCCTCGACGTAGATCCGCCCAATAGACGCCGGGCGATAATCAAGCTGGAAGGCTATGTATATTTAGAAGCGGGTACACATAATTTCAGAGTAACGGCAAATGACGGATATCGAATCAGAATAGATTGGCAATCCGTGGCAGAAGTGGATCATAATCAGGGAACGACTACCCGGATACATAATGCCTTTACAGTTCCGGAAAGTAGATATTATCCGATTGAAATTTTATATTGGAACGCCGGAGGTACTTATGCACTAACAGTAGAAATGAGACATGGCTCTCAATCCTATGTAATATTAGATAATTCCAATACCCGTCGCGATTGTGATATCGATCTTGACGGACAAACCAATAATTTGGATCTCGATGCCGATAGTGATGGAATCGCCGATATCATTGAGGCCGGCGGAACGGATACCGATTTTGACGGACAAGTGGATTATCCTACTTCCGGTAATCCCCGTACAATGAATGATGCCGATCTGGACGGTTGGGATGATGCCTTGGATTTTAGTCAAGGAGGTACTCCCCTTCCTATACCCGATAGTGATGGAGATGGAATACCCGATTTCAAAGACATTGATTCTGATGGAGACGGAATTGTGGATATTGTTGAAGCACAAGCTACCGCAACCTACCAGGGTCCATTAGGTGTAGATGCCGATGGAGACGGACTAGACGATGCTTATGACCAAGATCAATTTGACGATTTAATCATAGGCGGAGGAACGGGAACAGCCATAATTCCGGTGAATACAGATGGACCTGCCGATACCATTCCCGATTATTTGGATACCAACTCAGATGATGATTATGATCTGGACTCGCTGGAAGGTTGGGATTGGAACAATGATGATATCCCTGATGTTATACCTACCGGAAATGATGCCGATGGAGACGGATTGGATGATGCATATGATAATAATGATGCCTTATTGGATGCCGATAATAGTGCTCAAACGCCGGTTGATTTCCCCAATGTGGATATACCTACCACTCCCGAAAGAGATTGGCGAGAGAAATTCCCTCAACTCACAGTTACCAAAGATGACAATATAAATGTCTATCCGGTTAATTTAGCCGTGGGAGATGTCATCCATTATGATATTGTAATAACAAATACCGGAAATGTGCCTTTGACAAATATCACGGTAACAGATAATAATCCCGGAGTTTCTTTTACTTCTTCTAACTCGATAGCTTTTCTGGATGTGGATGACAGTGTAACCATTACCGCAGAATATACCATAACCTTGGCTGATATTAATCATGGTTCGGTCACTAATTCGGCTACTGCTACTTGCGATTTTGAAGGGCAAACCATAACGGATGTTTCCGATGATCCTCAATCCGGTACGGGAAATGCAGATGATGATCCTACGGTTACCTATTTGGAACAGATTCCTGAATTATCTGTATATAAAGATGATAACCTGCCTATCTCTCCACAAGGTTTAGGTGTAGGGGATGTAATCACCTATACAATAATAGTGGAAAATACCGGAAATGTGAGTATTGATAATATCAACTTGGTTGATAATAACGCCACTTTCACCTCCGGAACTATGCCTATCAATTTATTAAATCCCGGCGAAACGGCCAGCTTTACAGCTACACATACCATTACACAAATCGATTTGGATACCGGTTGGATGATTAACCAGGCTACTGCCACAGGAAACTTTAATGGAAATACGGTTCAAGATTTATCGGATGATACGGATTTTAATAACAATGGTGATATTCATGAAACAGGAGGAACCGATGATACGACAATCACTAATCTCATACAAACCCCTCAGTTGGAAGTACTAAAAGACGATAACGGCTGGGATGTGCTGACTCCCCGTTCTTTAAATGTAGGAAACCCTATTGACTATATCATTACAGTGAGAAATACAGGAAATGTCACCTTCCCTTCGGTTACCGTAACCGATCCCAATGCCACTATTACGGGCTCCACTATTATAAATAATATGGGACCCGGACAGACCTTTACATTCTCGGCCACACATATTGTCACTCAAGCTGATCTCGATGCCGGAATAGTTTCCAATCAGGCGCAGGCCTCGGGAGATTTTAACGGAGTAACTATCACGGATTACTCCGATGATACAGATCCGAATTCCAATGATCCCGGTAACGGAAATACTCCTACGGATACCTATTTGGTTCAAAATCCGGGTTTTTATGTAACCAAAACGGATATTTATCCTTATTCAAATCCGCAAAGTCTTGCTGTGAATGATGTAATTACTTACTATATTAAAATTAATAATACGGGAAATGTAACTTTAACCAACATTAATGTAGTCGACAATAATGCAGTTATCCAGGGCAGTGGCACCATAGCTTCCATCAATGCAGGAAGTTCGGCAGTAATAATTGCCCATCATACCGTTACACAAGCGGATATAGATGCGGGAGAAGTGATAAATCAAGCCGAAGCTTCCTTTACCTTTAATGGTACTACCTATACAGATCTTTCCGATGATTTGGACTCAACCGCTCCCAATAATGGAGACGATGATCCTACCATTACCCTTATCGAACAAAAACCGGAGGTAGAAGTAATTAAAGATGACAACAGAGCTTATATTGTCTTGCCATTAAATGTGGGTGATGTGATAAATTATGATATTTTTGTGACTAATACCGGTAATGTTACTTTAACCAATATTAATGTAGTGGATGTAAATGCGTCGAACCTTACGGGTACACCCATTATTACTTTATCCCCCGGAGATACGGCTCATCTAACCGCAGAGCATACCATTACTCAAGATGATATTGATGCCGGTGTAGTAGAAAATACGGCTATTGCTACTTTACAATTTAATACACAAAGTTATCAGGATCTTTCAGATGATAATGATCCGGATTCCCCTACTCCCGGAGTAGGAGATGATCCCACAAGAACCTTCATTGAGCAAAGGCCGGAATTAACGGTCACTAAAGATGACCGATATCAATTGATTCCTCAAAATTTAAATCCGGGTGATATAATCACCTATGATATTGCAGTAACAAATACGGGGAATGTAACTTTGACCAATATTGATATTACAGATAATATTGCTACTCTTTCACAGTCTCATATTGCCTCACTGGATGTTGGTGAAACTGTCACCGTAACAGCTTCCTATACTGTAACACAAGCCGATATCAATGCAGGACAAGTAAGTAACCAGGCAGTGGCTTCTACTACTTTTAACAGCAATCCGATAAGTGATGTATCAAATGATCCTGATCCGGACTCCCCAAATACGGATGATGATCCGACTATTACATTAATTTATCAATCTCCGGAGATAACTTTAACCAAAACAGATAATATGGATCTTATTCCTCAAAATATGAATGTGGGAGATGTGATACCATATGAGATTAAAGTGGAAAATACCGGAAATGTGACCTTTAATCAGGTAGTGGTAACAGATGCCAATGCTACTATTACCAGTGGAAATCCGGTGGTTAATCTGGCTCCGGGAGATATCGCTACGGTTACCGCGGAACATATCATTACTCAAGCAGACCTTGATGCTGGTCAAGTGGTAAACTCAGCCATAGGAACCACGACTTTTAATGCAATAACTTATACAGATACCTCTGATGATATTGATCCTGCTTCGCCAAGTGGAGATAATGATCCAACTGTTACCTTATTAAGTCAAAATCCTGAACTTTATGTTACTAAAGACGATGGTCTTTCTTTAACTCCTCATCTTTTATCACTTGGAAGTAATATTACTTACAATGTAGTAGTAAAAAATACGGGGAATGTAACTTTGACGAATGTAACCCTAACCGATCCGGGTGCTAATATTTCGGGAAGCGCGGTGATTACTTCCTTGGCTCCTAATCAAACAGCTTCTTTTGTTGTGACACATGCAATCACACAAGCCGAACTGGATGCTGGTCAAGTGAGCAATCAAGCCATTGCTTCAACGGTATTTAATAATGCAAGTGTATCCGACTTATCGGATGATTTGGATCCCAATTCGCCCACTCCCGGAGTTGGAGATGATCCTACCATTACTCTCTTACAAAAAGTTCCGGATATTACATTAACAAAAGACGACGGACTGGATCGAACTATTCCTCAGAATTTAGGAGTAAATGATGTAATTTATTATGCTATTAATGTAACAAATACGGGAAATGTTACTTTACCCACCATTACAGTTAGCGATGCAAATGCTACTATAAATCCGGGGGATGAAATCGTAAATAATTTGGCTCCCGGGCAGACTGCCGTCATCTTAGCACAACATATTATTACGCAAGATGATTTAAATGCCGGAGTGGTTAGTAATTCAGCAGAAGGCCAAACTGTATATGAAGGGAATACTTATTCTGATATATCCGATGATGTGGATCCTGCATCTCCTTCCGGACAAGATGACCCGACTTTGACTTTCTTATTGCAAAAACCGGCCTTGGAAGTAAAAAAAGACGATGGTATTCCTTTGTCTCCTCAAACAATGACATTGGGAGATGTTATTTCTTATACTATTAAAGTAACAAATACCGGAAATGTAAAGCTTACAGATATAATTGTGACCGATGCGAATGCGAATTTCATTGGGACAAATACAATAAGTAGTTTGGATATTGGTGAAACAGTTACTCTTAATGCAGAGCATATCATCACTCAAACTGATCTGGATAACGGATATGTAAGTAATTCGGCCATAGCCTCTACCAATTTCAATAATATTAATGTAAGTGATATATCTGACGATGAAGATATTTCTTCTCCATCAGGGGATGATGATCCCACCATTACTTTACTTGCACAGGCTCCTGCAATAGAGGCTACAAAAGATGATAATCTTTCTATTTTAGTGGATCAGAATCTGAATGTGGGGGATGTAATTCAATATACTATTTTGGTAACTAATACGGGAAATGTGACTTTTCCTCAAGTAGATATTACGGATAATAATGCAAATATAATTGCAGGTACACCTATTCTTAATTTAACTCCCGGACAGACAGTAACAGTATTAGCCGAACATATGATTACTCAGGCAGATCTGGATGCAGGTATGATTAGTAACCAGGCAGAAGTCCGTGCGGTATTTAATGGCAATACTTATACCGATTTAACTGATGATACAGACCCTGACTCCAATACACCGGGACAAGGAAATGATCCTACAATTACTTATTTGAACCAACAACCCTCCTTTATTATATTAAAAGATGATCGTTTTACATATACTCCGCAAAATTTAAGTATAGGAGATGCTATCACCTACGATATCTTTGTGGAAAATACCGGAAATGTTACCTTGACAAATATTTCTTTGAATGATAATAATGCTTCATTTACCGGAGCCAGTATTATCAATACAATAGCCCCCGGACAAACAATTGTGGTACAAGCAGAGCATATAGTCTCCCAAGCGGATATAGATGCCGGTCAAGTATCAAATTCGGTGACAGGAACAACTGATTTTAACGGAACTATTATTAGTATAATCTCTGATGATAAGGATCCTAATTCTCCCGGAGGGACAGAAGATCCCACCATTACCTTTATCCGGCAAAATCCAACGGTTGTTGTGATTAAAGATGATCAATTACCCTGGTCTCCTCAAAATTTGGTCATAGGAAATAATATAACCTATCAGATTACCGTATATAATACAGGTAATGTGACTTTAACCGATATTACATTAACAGACGATAATGCCACTTTTATAGGCGGAAATACCATTGCCAGTTTGGATCCGCAGACTTCCACAACTTTGATTGCTCAGCATCAAATTACACAAGCTGATCTCGATGCCGGAGTAGTTTCCAATTCGGCTATGGCAAGTTTTGTTTTCAACGGGACAACTTATTCGGATCTCTCCGATGACAATGATCCTTCCTCTTTACCGGGACCTGATGATCCCACTTTGACTCATTTGGTGCAATCTCCGGCTTTGGAAGTGTTAAAAGATGATGGTTATGATTATATACCTCAACCTTTAAATGAAGGAGATGTAATTACATATGATATCAAAGTCACCAATACCGGTAATGTGACATTGTATAATATAAGTTTAAGCGATAATAATGCCCAATTTACAGGTTCAAATATTATATCTCAATTGGATGTAAACCAGACTATCATTTTGCAAGCTACTCATACGGTCACTCAAGCTGAGATAGATGCCGGCCAAATTAGTAATTCGGCTACGGCAAATACTTTATATGGTGGCATACAAGTATCGGATGTTTCGGATGATGAGGATCCTGCATCCCCCGCAGGAAATGATGATCCTACCATTACTTTTATAGAGCAAAGACCCGGACTGGAAGTCACTAAGGATGATCAATTAAATTTTGTTCCTCAAATTAAACAGGTAGGAGACATTATTACCTATAAAATTTATGTTACAAACACCGGAAATGTCACCTTACAGAATATAGGAATTACGGATAATAATGCGACTTTACCCAACGGTAATTCCATTGTTAGTTTAGCTCCTCAAACAACAGCCGTGGTAATTGCCCAGCATGTGGTTACCCAAGCAGATTTGGATGCAGGTGTAATCGTAAATTCAGCAGAAGCGACTACAACCTTTAATAATGTTCTTTATCAAGATACTTCAGATGATGTCGGTGATACGGATCCAAATGCAACCGGAGACGATGATCCCACTTTAACTTTATTGAAACAAAGCCCTTCAATAGAATTAACCAAAGATGATCAATTGCTCTATCAGCCGCAAAACATGGTAATTGGAGATGTAATTACGTATATTATTACGGCTACAAATACAGGTAATGTTACATTGACCAATCTCACTGTAACCGATACAAATGCGACTTTTACGGGTGCCAATACAATTTCAAGTATTCTTCCGGGCGATAGTGAAACTCTCATACTTACTCATACCATTACACAAGCGGATTTAGATGCAGGAAAAGTGGAGAATTCAGCAGAAATAACGACACTTTTTAATAATGTGACCGTTTCTGATATTTCGGATGATACGGATCCATTCTCACCCGGAGGACCTGATGATCCTACAATTACCTATTTGATTCAAACGCCGGGAATCGAATTGTTTAAAACGGATAATTTACCTTTCTCAGCCATTAATTTGCAAGTGGGAGATGTGATTCATTATGATATATCGGTATATAACAGTGGAAATATCACCATTGATCAAGTAGATGTCACCGATGATAATGCAGTAATACTCGGGGGTGCCACGATTACAAATTTGGCTCCCGGACAAACCGTTGTTATCAATGCCGACCATACGGTAACTCAAGCTGATATTGATGCTACACAAGTAATTAATCAAGCTGTGGGAACCTTTACTTATCAGAACGTTCAATATCAAGATCTTTCTGATGATCAAGATCCTCAACATCCGGGTGTGGGGAATGATGATCCTACCATTACAAATATTGTAGCACATCCCGGAATAGAAGTAACTAAGGATGATAATATCCAATACTCGGCAAATACCCCCCAAGCATTGCAAGTGGGAGATGTGATTACCTATACAATAGAAGTGAAAAACACGGGAAATATTACACTAACGGATATAACGTTGATAGATAATAATGCCGAACCCCAGGTAACACAAATCCCTCTGTTGGAAATAAATGAATCTAAAATCGTTACATTGACCCATATAGTGACCCAAGCGGATATCGATGCCGGTGAAATTATCAATTCGGCCACTGCATCTACTTATTTTGCCAGTCAATTGGTCAGTGATGTGTCTGATGATCTGGATTTGAATTCACCTACACCCGGAGTAGGAGATGATCCTACGGTTACAAAAATTATCCAGACTCCGGATATCGAAATTCTTAAAGATGATCAATTACCTTATCAAGCTCAATTGATTACTCCGGGAACGGTTATCCAATATATTATTACCGTTAAAAACACCGGAAATGTTACTTTCCCTCTTGTGAATGTAATAGATAACGGAGCCACCATAATAGGAGGAACTCCAATACATAATTTAGCACCTCAAACCAGTGCTACCGTATTGGCTGAATATATAGTGACACAAACGGATATAGATAACGGACAGAAAGCTAATACCGCTTTGGTTGAGGCAAGTTTCAACGGTACAATATATTCTGATCTTTCAGATGATACCGACAAAGATTCACCTACTCCCAATACAGGAGATGATCCTACGGTTACAACTTTTATACAAAATCCGGAATTAACGGTTCTGAAAAATGATCAATTGCCTTATAGCGAGCAAAATCTTAATGTAGGTTATGTAATAAATTATTCAATTACAGTGACGAATTCCGGTAATGTTACATTGAATAATATTTTGTTAACCGATCAAAATGCGACAATCTCCGGAAATACAACCATACCCCAATTATTACCCGGTCAGACTACGCAGGTAACAGCTATTCATACGGTTACTCAGGCGGATATAGATGCCGGATTTGTTGAGAACACTTTAAAAGCTCAAAGCGTTTTCAATAATCAAGATGTAATTGATTTGTCGGATGATACCGATTCTGATTCTCCACAGGGACCCGATGACCCTACCATTACACATATTCATCAGAATATACGTTTTGAAGTAATCAAAGGTGACGATTTACCTTATGTGCCGCAAAATCTGGTGGTAGGGGATATTATCAATTATGTCATTACCATTACCAATACCGGAAATGTCAGCCTTGATAATATAGATATTGACGATCCTAATGCCATTATCACTTCCGCTTTGCCGATCGGACATATACCTCCCGGCAGCTCTGCAAGCATTTCGGCAGTACATTATATTACCCAAGATGATATTGATAATGAAAAAGTAATAAATCAAGCGGAGGCAATAGTAATTAAAGACGGAGTAAGATATTCCGATTTATCGGATGATGACGACCCCTCTTCACCCACAGGCGATGATGACCCGACTATCACATTCCTTGTGAAACAATATCAACTCGAATTGAAAAAACATGGTGTGGTAATCGCAGTAGACAATGATCAGCCTATGCCGGGTGAAAAGATTCAATATGTATTTGAAGTATATAATACAGGAAGACAAGCTATTCATAATATTGTCGTAACCGATCCTTTATTAGGCAATAATATCCATTATCAAAGTGGAGATGTGGATGCCGATAATGAACTGGATGTAGGTGAAATTTGGGTTTTCTATGGTGACTTGGAAATTACTCAAGCCATGATTGATGCAGGTTTTGTGGATAATCGAGCCTTGGTAGTAGGAACCAGTCCTTCCGGAACTACGGTTTCAGATATTTCAGACGATCCGAATGATCCAACAGATATGGATGTGGAAGGAGATTTTGAGCCCGATGATATTACGCATACGCTTCTTCCTCAAGTCAGGGAATTACAATTGCAAAAAACAGGTGTTTTTAATGATGAAAACGGAGACGGTTTGGCCGATATGGGAGAAACAATTACTTATCATTTTACCGTAATTAATACCGGAAATGTTACCATTAGCGATATTCAGGTGGATGATCCTTTGGTACCAGTTGTGGGAGGTGCCTTTAATCTTGGAGCAGGTCAGTCCAATTCGACCAATTTTGTAGCGACCTATTATATTACCGAAGACGATATTGAACGAGGCTACGTATTGAATACCGCTACGGTTACAGGAAAAGATCCTATTGGAGTCCAAATCACAGACCTGTCAGATGATCCGAATAATGATACGGATATGGATCTGGAAAATGATGATGAACCGGATGATCCGACTTATGTTCGTACAGCCAATATCATTATTTATGAAATTTTGACACCAAATAATGATGGATTAAATGATCTTTTCAGAATTGTAGGTATTGAAAGTTTTCCTGATAATCAGGTTCGGATTTACAACAGATGGGGTAATCTTGTTTATTCAACTTATAGTTATAATAATACAGATAACTTCTGGGACGGAACCAATAGTAACAACAATAAAAAACTACCCGTAGGAGTATATTATTACGTGATAGACTTAGGTGAGGGAGTAGAGAAAACTTTCACGGGTTCGGTATATTTAAACAAATAAAAAATGAAAAAAATATTTTTACTTATACTAATCATCACTTTTTCATTCTCAAAAATGAATGCACAACAATCGGCTATGTTTAGTCAGAATATGTACAATCCTTT
The DNA here is from genome assembly GCA_027061855.1 of Flavobacteriales bacterium. Taxonomy (GTDB): domain Bacteria; phylum Bacteroidota; class Bacteroidia; order Flavobacteriales; family Flavobacteriaceae; genus JALSPZ01. The sequence goes on along the minus strand of JAMOVT010000070.1, from coordinate 90,035 downwards.
GCGTATAAATTCTGCGTATGCCGGAACCAAGGAAGGTTTTGTATTGGTAGGTATGGGACGAATGCAATGGCTGGGAGTAGAAGATTCTCCCAATACGGCCACCTTATCTTTACATGGACCCATTTTTGAAAATATGGGTTTGGGATTAACACTGACACAAGATGTGATAGGTCCTGTGGAGCAAACCATAGCAACAATCAATTATTCTTACCAAATTGATGTGACTTTCGATTCGCGTTTAAGTTTCGGAATTAGTGCCGGTTTCAGTTTGATGAATATGGATTTGACTAAAAAAGATGCCTATGATCCCGGAGATCCACAAATATATGCTTTGGACAATCAATTCTATCCGAATGTGGGAGTAGGAATATATTATTACTCCTATGACGGATATATCGGATTATCCGCTCCGCGTTTGTTAGAGCCCAAATTGGATCCGAATGTTATTGGTCGTGCAAAATTAGTAAGGGATTATTATTTGATGGGGGGATATATTTTTGACTTGGATGAAATTATAAAAATAAAACCTGCTTTTATGCTTCGATATACCCAGAATGCTCCTTTTTCCATTGATTTATCTACTAATATTTATTATGAAAGATGGGGTTTTGGGGTAGGTTACAGATATCAAGATGCGCTCACATTATTCTTTCAGCTTTTCCTTACACGACAGTTTTCAGTAGGCTATTCGTATGATTATACTTTATCGGAATTACGGCATGACAGTTGGGGATCTCATGAAATTATGTTCCGGTATGATTTCTCTAAATATGAAAGATGTAGACCCGCAAAGTTTTTCTAGCTATATTCAAAATAGAAGAATTTTTCTTTTAAGAAAACTTTTGATTCAAAAAATCGGGTCAAAAGTTTTCTTTTTTTCATAATAGTTTGTATTTTCGCAAACTAACTAAATCGAAATTAAAATAAACAAGATAAAATGGCAATTTTAGGACAAATTCAGAGACGTTCAGGAGTATTAATCGGAATTATTGCTTTAGCACTTTTTGCTTTTGTAATTCAAGGATTAATAAAGAATTCATCTTCAATAGGAAAAGGAAGTAATACCACCATCGCAGAAGTAGGGGATCGTAAAATCCCTACACAAGAATTTCAAAAAAGAGTGGCTTTACTACAAAAACAAAACAAGAACCTCAGCAATATGCAAGCCATGAATATGGTATGGGATCAAATGATTAAAGAGGCTGTTTTGAATAATCAATTTGATGAATTGGGAATCAAAGTAGGAAAGGACCGTTTGAGAGAATTAATTGTGAATAATCCTAGTATTAAACAAGCTTTTACCAATCAACAAGGTGTTTTTGATGAAAATGCCCTTTTGGATTATATTCAAAATATCGAAGACAATAAGGATCGAAATCCTGAAATGTACGAACAATGGAAGAATTTTGAGAATTCTTTGATAGAGCAAGAAAAAGAAAAAATATATATGAATATGATTAAAGCCTCCATCAATCCGACCTTGAAAGAAGGAGAATGGCTTTATCATAACGAAAATGATGCAGTGGACTTTGATTATGCCGCTGTTCCTTATACTACTGTTCCGGATTCTTTGGTTTCCGTTTCAAAACAAGATATAGCAAACTATATCAAAAAACATGATAAGGAATTTAAAGTGGATGAAAGCCGTGATATGGAATATATTTTTATTCCGATTGAGCCTTCTGCCAAAGATAAAGAAGCCATCAAAAAGGATCTCACTGCTCTTATCAATGACAAAGAGGTGTTTGACCAAGAAACCAAAGGAACCAAAATCAGAAAAGGATTTAAAAATACAGACAATCCGGAAGAATTTGCTGCTAAATTTTCTGATGTAAATATACCGGCTAAATACTATTTTAAAGATGAATTACCTAAGGAATATGCAGACACTTTAATAAACTTGAAAAAAGGAGATATTTACGGACCTTATGAAGTAGGAAACAGAATCTATCTTTCAAGAGCCGAAGATGTCATCCAAGTCCCTGATTCTGCCAAGGCAGCTCATATTCTAATTGCCTATAAAGGAGCTTTACGCGCAAATCCCGCTATAAATATTACTCAAGAACAAGCCAAGAAAAAGGCCGATAGTTTATTAAAAGTAGTAAAAAGAAATCCGGCTAAATTTGCCGACTATGCAAAACAATTTTCAGATGGACCTACAAAAACCAAAGGAGGAGATCTCGGATGGTTCAGATATGGACAGATGGTTCCAGAATTCAATGATTTTGTTTTCCAAGGTAAAAAAGGACAAATAGGACTTGTAAAAACAGATTTCGGTTATCATATCGTCAAAATCGATGATTTGACTGCCCCTAAAAAAGCCGTTAAACTCGTTACCATAGCCAAAAATGTCGAACCTTCAATGAAAACAGAAGATCAAATTTATGCCAAAGCATCAAAATTGACTTCTCAAGCCATGAAAACCGATGATTTTGCTGCCTTTGCCAAAGAAAACGGTTATGTAGTTAAACCCGTAAGAAGATTGGGCAGATATGAGGACAATATCCCCGGTATAGGCATCAACCGTGAAATCGTCAAATGGATGTATAATAAAGATACCAAAATAGGGGATGTGACCAAAGTAGACTTAAATAAAGGACACGTAATTGTGAAATTGACCGGAATACATGATGAAGGACTAATGTCTCCGGAAGAAGCCTCGGCTTTGGTTAAACCTATTTTATTAAAAGAGAAAAAAGCCGAAATCATCAAAGAAAAAATGAAAGGAAATTCTCTTGAAGAAATTGCAAAAAATGCCGGCGGAAGAGTAGGAAAAGCAACAGGAGTTACCTTAAAAAATCCCATTATTCCTGGCTATGGACGTGAGCCAAAAGTAGTAGCCATTGCTTTTGTAATGGAACCCTCAAAATTATCTGAGCCTATTGACGGCAACAGAGCGGTATATGTAGTAAAAACCATTAAGGTAACGGAAGCTGAGGATATAAAAAACTATCTTCCTTATGTTGAGCAAATCAAGAAAAAAGAAAATTTAGGTTTGAATGCAAAGGTTTTGGAAGCTTTGAAAAAAACAAATGATGTTGAAGATAAGAGAAGTTTGATTTATTAGATCGATTCTTTCATACTATTTTACACAAGCCTGCATCTATGATTGCAGGCTTTTTTTATGAAAACTTAAGATAAGTTTAATTTCCTTTGTTTTGCAAATATTCTCACTTTAATATTCAGTGGAAAATTGTATTTTTGTTTAGTTAAAATGAATAGTTATGAAAAATGTAGACCAATTGGATTTAAAAAATAAAAAAGCCCTTGTGCGGGTAGATTTTAATGTGCCTGTAAATGAACAATTTGAAGTAACGGACAATACAAGAATCAAAGCTGCAAAACCCACAATTGATGCCGTTTTAAAAAAAGGAGGTTCCGTGGTTTTGATGAGCCACCGTGGACGTCCCAAAGGAAAAGAAGAAAAATATTCTTTAAAATATATTGTTCCCGAAATTGAAAAAGTGTTGGGAAAACCTGTAAAATTTGTTCCCGATAGTATAGGAAGTGAAGTGGAAAAGGCGGTAAAAGATTTGAAACCCGGTGAAATTCTTCTGTTGGAAAATTTAAGATTTTATCCCGAAGAAACCAAAGGAGATGAAACTTTTGCCAAAGAATTGGCAAAAAACGGTGATTATTATATCAACGATGCTTTTGGAACAGCACATAGAGCCCATGCTTCTACGGCTATTGTGGCCCGTTATTTTGATAAAGACCATAAGGCAGTGGGTAAATTAATGGAACAGGAAGTGAAAAGCATACAAAAAGCCTTGGATTACGGGGAGCATCCTATAACTGCCATTATAGGTGGTGCAAAAGTTTCCAGTAAAATAGGAGTAATAGAAAACCTTTTAAACAAAGTAGATAACCTGATAATAGTAGGAGGAATGGCCTATACATTTTTAAAAGCTTTGGGCAATAATATTGGAGATTCTATCGTTGAAGATGATAAGATTGAAGTAGCCAAAAAAATCATGGAAGAAGCAAAGAAAAAAGGCGTAAACCTTATTCTTCCCGTTGATTTTGTAATTGCCGATTCTTTTTCCAATGATGCTCATACAAAAATTGTGAAAGCAAATGAAATTCCACAAGGTTGGCAAGGTTTGGATATAGGTCCTGAAACGATTAATAAAATCAGAGAGATTATAAAAAATTCAAAAACCATTATTTGGAATGGCCCGGCAGGAGTTTTTGAATTTGATAAATTTGCCAATGGGACGGAAAAAATCGGTGAGGCAATCGGAGAAGCTACTCAAAACGGAGCTTATTCCTTAGTAGGAGGAGGAGATTCGGTAGCGGCCGTACAAAAATTAGGTTTGGAAGATAAAATTAGCTATATTTCTACCGGTGGAGGTGTACTCCTTGATATGTTAGCCGGAAAAGAATTGCCGGGTCTTAAAGCTTTGCAATCATAATTAATATATATGAAGAAATTATTTTGGGTAGGTTTTTTATTGAGCAATTTTTTAATACATGCACAAGAACCCGTTAAGAAAACAAAAAACAGCAGAATAGTCGAAGCCGATACGGTTAAGACTACTCAGGCTTATACCAATACAAATTTTGATCAACAGAAAACCAAGGATAGCCTTGCTACTCAAAATAAAGATCCCGAAGATATTATCAAACAAGGTTTGAAAGATCTGGCAGAAGCCAAGCGAATGGACAGCTTATGGTATAAAAAATTATATCAGCCTGTCCTTTTTGATAGTATTTCTTCTCTTACCGATAGTTTGGAAAAAGAAAATGGAGTTTTGGAGTTGGATACTCTTTTATTGAAAAAACAATTGGCCAAACTCAATCAAAAAACACAATTGGATATTGTTTATCATCCGGCACTCGCCAGAACCATACAAGCTTTCATCAAAAAAAGAAAAAGCAGTTTGGGAAGGTTATTTAAAATGGGAGAATATTATTTTCCCATTTTTGAAGAAAAACTAGCCAAATACGATATTCCTTTGGAGATGAAATATTTGGCCATTGTTGAATCCGCTTTAAATCCACGTGCTGTCTCTCGTGCAGGAGCCGGAGGTTTATGGCAATTTATGTATTCAACCGGAAAAATGTACGGTCTGGAAATAAATTCCTATGTGGATGAACGGTTTGACCCTCTTCAATCCACCGAAGCGGCTTGCCGTCATATGCAAGATTTATACAAAGTGTTTAAAGATTGGAACTTGGTTTTAGCAGCCTATAATTCGGGAGCAGGAAATGTAACCAAGGCTATTCGGAGATCGGGAGGATATAAAAATTATTGGAATATCCGGCCCTATTTACCTCGTGAAACAGCGGGTTATGTTCCTCTTTTTCAGGCTACTTGGTTCCTGGCGGAATATGCAGATGAATATGGCATTGATACTAATTTGAAAAATAAATTCCATTATATTGCCACAGATACAATTCGTATCAAAAAAACCATCAGTTTCGATCAAATTTCCAAACTCTTACATATAAATTCGGATGAATTGGAATTTTTAAATCCACAATATAAATTAAATATTATTCCCTATGTGGAAGACAAAAACTATACTTTAAAATTGCCGGTGGAATTGGTAGGAGTTTTTGTCTCCAATGAACCTGTTATTTATGAATATGTGCAAAAAGAACTCAACAGAAGAGAAAAACCTTTGCCCAAATTTTATAAATTCAATAATTATATTGTATATCGAGTGCGTCCGGGAGATTATTTAGGAAAAATTGCCCGTAAATACCATGTAAGTGTTTCAAAAATAAAAAGATGGAATCGTTTGAGAAGTAACCGTTTACGAGTGGGACAAAGACTGAAAATTTATTCCAGATATGCTATTGCCGTTTCATCCAAAAGAAGCCCGAAGAAGAAAAGCGTTTCTTCCTCAAAAAAATCTTTTATTTATTACAAAGTAAAACCGGGAGATACGCTTTGGAATATTTCCCGTCGATACAGAACCAGTGTTACGGATATTAAAAAATGGAATAAATTAAAAAGTTCTGACAAATTAAAACCGGGAATGACATTAAAGATATTAAAAAGCTGAGAAATTCCCTAAGGAATAGTTTTTGATAGAATCTTTCTAAAAAAAATACAATGATGAAAAAAAATATTTTTCTTTTCCTCTTTGCAATGATAAGTTTGCTTTCTTGCAAAGAAGATAAAACCAATTTATTGCCTCCCTCTAACGGGAAGACAAACAATATCCTTTTGATCATGAATGATAAGGATTGGAAAACAGAATTGGGTGATACCATCCGTAAATATTTTGCTACGGAATTCCCCGATCTACCTCAAGAAGAACCTATGTTTACTTTGCATCATGCTTCCCCCGATTTATTTACAGGCTCCTTTAAAAAATACCGTACAATAATGATTGTAAAGGAAGGGAATGAAAACAAAGTGGAGATTATCAAGGATAAATATGCCAAACCTCAATTAATTATTATTATAGAGGGGAAAAATAAAAAAGAATTGGAGAAACTTATAGCCGAAAAAGCTCCTGAAATTACCGATACCATTTATAATTTTGAAATAGAGATCATTCAAAAAAGACATCGAAAATCTTTGAGAGACAATTCCGATATTGAAAAAGAACTGGGAATAAGTATAGAGATACCCGATTTTTTTGTTCTGGTGGATCATAAACCTAAATTTTTCTGGTTTAGAAGAGATGTGAAAAATGGTGAACAAGATATCTTATTATATGAAGTACCTTTAAAGCAAAATTTTAATGAGCAAAAAACTCTGGTAACCAAATATAGAGATTCTATTGGGAAAAATTATATTCCCGGACCTGTGGATTCCACCTATATGAAAACCGTTGAAGGTATTTCTCCTTCCCAAAATGAAATATTGATTAATGATATTAAAGCTATTGAAACAAGAGGCTTATGGAATATGAAAAACGATTTTATGGGTGGACCTTATATCAATTACAGTTTAATTGATAAAAAACACAATAGAGTAGTAGTAGGGGAAGGATTTATTTATGCTCCGGCATTGGATAAAAGAGATTATATGGTACAACTCGAAGCCATTTTAAAAACAATGAAACTGAAAGATCAATAAATTTCCAAAGAAAAAAAGGAAGTTTACACTTCCTTTTTTTCTTCGTCTTTTTTTTCAGTGGTAACCTCATCTTCTGAAGTTGCTTTTTTAAATTCTTTGATTCCTTTTCCCAAACCGCTCATGAGTTCAGGTATCTTTTTGCCCCCAAACAACAAAAGAACAATAATCACTATTAAAATCAATTGTTGCGGGCCAAAGGCGCCTAATGGAAGAATATAACCGGTCATAATTTTATCTTTTATAATTCAATTAACGAAATTAATGCTTATTTTTGAATAAATAAAATATAATTGACTTATTTTAAATATTAATACAATGAAAATACAAAAACAAACTTTCTTTTTTAGTCTGCTATTTTTTTCCATAGGACTGATTATCAATGCGCAAAAAGTAAAAATCCCTAAGGTTTATTCAAATATTGAATATCAAAATGGAGTATTGGGGGTCAAGATAAATAAAGTGTTTAATCCCGAAGTAAAAGTAAACCCACTTTATACATATACAAAAATTGTAGAAGCGGATGTCAAAGGAGACAAAGAAGGTATTTCTTTTGACTTTAACGACCCGGCCATACAAGGAAAACTTGTTTATGGCTTGGTAAAAATAGAGGGAGTGAAATATCCTCAACCTGTTTTTTTCAAACGAACTTCCAAGGTCAAAGACGGTAAAGCAAAAATCCGAATTAACCAATTAAAAGGGAAATATGATTTTGTAGATTGGGAAACCAAAAAGAAACTTATATTAGGATATCGTTATATTAATGAAAAAGGAGAAATTATTTATGATGGAGAAATCAATGTTAAGATAGATGGGAAAGGGCGTTTTCAACCGGATATTACTTTAATTGAAGGTCCTTTTGTCAATAGATTAACAGATACCAGTGCCGTGATATCTTTCAAAACGAGTGAACCCGAAATTTCACAAATAAATATAGGGGAAGATTTTTATACCGATATTGTTCCTACAAAAAATCATGAGATTTTGGTTTCGCAGTTAAAACCGGGAACGCAATATACTTATGATGTACTCTACGGAGACTGGAAAGAAACTTATTCTTTTAAAACAGCTCAAAAAAAAGGTTGCAGATCTCCTTTTACTTTTGCCTATGCTTCCGATAGTCGAGCCGGACAAGGTGGCGGAGAAAGAAATTTATACGGAGTAAATGCTTTTGTGGTTAAAAAAATGTTTCATTTGGCTTCTGCCCGTAATGCCTCTTTCTTCCAGTTTACCGGTGATATGATCAATGGATATTCCGGTAGTCCGGATGAAATAAACTTACAATATCTCAATTGGAAGCACAGTGTGCAGGATTACTGGTACTACCATCCGGTATATGTAGGAACCGGAAATCATGAGAATGTAGAAAGAATTTTTAAACGTACAGGTTATAAAGGTCATAGTTTTTTTAACGGCCATATTTTTGTCGATCGTTTTCCTTTTAAAACCGAAAGTCAGGAAGCTTTATTCGCTTCGAATTTTACACACCCCATTAGTGATTTGATCTCTGAAGACGGCAGTATTTACGATCCTTCAAAACGAAGTCAGGATTTTCCGTCTTATAAAGAATTGGTTTATGATTATACTTATGGTAATTTGGCTATGATTGTACTTAATTCCAATTATTGGTATGCTTCCTCAACAAATGATATACCGGTTACTTCAGGTAATGTGCACGGTTATGTAATGGATAACCAATTGAAATGGCTGAAAAAGACTATTGATAAATATGAAAAAGATGCAGATATTGATCATATTATTGTAACGATACATACCCCGCTTTTTCCGAATGCAGGCCATTCAGGAGATGACATGTGGTATCATGGAAATAATGAAATTCGCCCTTATGTTGCCGGTAAACCAGTAGAGAAAGGGATAATCGAAAGAAGGGATCAAATTTTGGATATATTGGTCAACCAAAGTGAGAAATTTGTCGTTTTACTTGCCGGGGATGAACATAATTACAGCCGTTTGATTGTAGATAATAAGACAAATATTTATCCTGACAATTGGACAGGAAAAAGAATAAAACTCAAAAGACCCTTTATTCAAATTACCAACGGTAGTGCCGGAGCTCCTTACTACTCATTGGAAAAATTACCTTGGACTTCCTCCGTTAAAAAGTTTTCTACACTTTATGCTTTGATGCTTTTCACTATTGAATCGCAACATATCGATTTGGAAGTAATCAATCCCGAAACCTTTGAAGAGATTGAAAAAATAAGATTGAAATAAACTTTTTTTTAGAAATTAATAAAGGGCTGTTTTTCAGCCCTTTTTCTTTATGAATAATATTCTTTTATGGCTTTTTCCGCAATATATTCTCCCGCTTTAATCAGCTCTTCGGCTTTAAGAAAGTCAAAGGTTCCTGCAATTTCTCTGGGTAAATTTACCAAAATATCCGGCGGATATCTTTTAATGATGTTTTTTGAATTATTTTCAATCAGGATATGTAAGGTATTATCCAAAATTTCATAATACCCGGGTTTTTTCTTTTCTTCTTCATTCTCATCATAAAAAAGACGCAGAACTTTGTTTAAATATTTATTGATCGTATTTTTTTGACTTTCATATTTTTTCTCAGGGGCTTGGCTGATTTTTTTTAATTCCTCGTCCATAGGAATACTTGCATTGGCGCAAACAGCTATTGTGAGTAATTCTCTGTCAATATGATTAATGGGAATATTATTCATCACTCCGCCGTCTACCAGTAATTTATCCTCTATAATTACCGGAGTAAAAATAAAGGGAATAGCAAAAGATGAATGTATGGCTTGAAGTATATCTCCTTGTCGCCAGACCACTTCTTTTTGTTCATTTAAATCGGTCGCTACACAAAAGTAGGGAACAGGTGTTTTTTCGATTTGCTTAATGGGAAGAAATTGTTTCATTTCTTTCAATATTTTCTCCCCTTTGATCAATCCCGGGCTTGAAACGGAGAAATCCAATAATTGGATCATCTTCTTCGCATCCAATTTTAATAAATATTCTTCAAACTCTTTTAATTTTCCTTCTGCATAAATACCTCCTACAATTGACCCCATTGAGGTCCCTCCGATGTTTTTAATTTTATATCCGTTTCTTTCCATGTAATTGATTACACCAATATGGGCAATTCCTCTTGCACCTCCGCCCGAGAGTACTAATGATATTTCTTTTGGATTCATTTTTTTCTTTTAAAATTACAAAAAAAAACGGCCGTTAGGCCGTTTTTTTATGTTAAAAAAATACACAGATTTTATTTATCTCTTTTCTTCGCTTCTTCTTTTTTACTTAGATCATACATAATAGGAGTTGCAATAAATAGTGAGGAATATGTTCCCACAAAGATACCGATAATCAAAGCGAATACAAATCCTCTAATACTTTCTCCTCCGAAGATAAAGATAGCTATTAAAGTGATCAAAGTGGTCAATGAGGTATTCAAAGTTCTTGATAATGTACTGTTTAAAGCCAAATTGATTACTTTGTATAATGGCCATTTATGGTGTTCCTTCATAAATTCACGAATGCGGTCAAATATCACCACAGTATCGTTCAAGGAATATCCGATTACCGTTAAAATGGCTGCGATAAAGGCTTGATCGATTTCCATATTGAATGGCATAAATCGCCAAGTCAAAGAGAATATCCCCAATACAATTAAAACATCGTGGAATACGGCGATAACCGCACCTGCACTAAATTGCCATTTTTTAAATCGTAATAAGATATATAAGAATACTACTAACAGGGAACCGATTACGGCATAAAATGCTCCTTTTTTAATGTCATCGGCAATAGTAGGCCCTACTTTGATGGACTGCATACGACCTATTTTCTTGTTCTCATCACTACTGATGAAATCTTCATAGGTATATCCTTTCGGGAAGTAATTTTGCAAGCCTTTAAATAAAGCTTTTTGTACATTCTCATCGGCTTTTTCTCCTTCGTCGTTAATAAGATACTTCGTGGTAATTTTCAATTGATTATTTCCGCCGTATTTTTTAACATCCGGAGTATTTTTATGACCGTTTTCATCCACAAATACATTGGTCAAATCATTTCTTATTTCTTCAGCATTTACATTTTGATCGAAGGCTACTATATATGTTCTTCCTCCTACAAAATCAACTCCCGGGTTTAAACCGTTAGTGAAAATTGAGATTAAACCTACGACTATTAATACACCGGAGAAAATATAAGCCATTTTTCTTTTCCCCAAAAAGTCAATATGTAAATTGGAAAATAGATTTCTGGAAAGTTTTGTATCAAAAGTCAAACGATTTCCTTTGGCCACATACCAATCGATTATATAGCGAGTAATAAAAATAGCGGTAAATAATGAGGTAAGAATACCTATGATTAAGGTAGTCGCAAAACCTTTGATGGGTCCTGTTCCGAAAACCAAAAGGATGATACCTGTTAATAAGGTGGTAATATTTGCATCCAAAATGGAAGAAAGAGCATTTTTAAATCCGTCATCTATGGCTTCATACAGATTTTTTCCTTTTTTCAATTCTTCACGGATACGCTCAAAAATAAGTACGTTTGCATCTACTGCCATACCTACGGTCAATACGATACCTGCCAAACCGGGTAAGGTAAGAACGGCATTTAAACTGGCAAGGATTCCAAATATAAATAGAATGTTTAGCAATAGGGCGATATCAGAGGCAAGACCGGCTTTTCCATAGTAGGCAACCATCCATAAGAAAATAAGAATAAAAGCAAAGATAAAGGATAATTTTCCACCTTCAATTGCTTGTTTCCCTAATGAAGGTCCAACAATTTCAGATTGAACAATATCCGCTTTTGCGGGTAATTTACCTGCTCTCAATACATTGGCCAAATCTTTTGCTTCTTCAATACTGAAATTCCCTGTAATTTCCGATCTTCCTCCCGAGATAGGGCCGGTTGTCACACCGGGAGCCGAATAGACAATATTGTCCAATACAATGGCAATTCCATTTTTATTACGGAAAGCTTCATCGGTCATTTTTTCCCAGATTTTGGCTCCTTTACTGTTCATTTGCATGCTTACGGCAGGGTGACTGTAGGTGTCAAAAGTTTGTTGTGCATCCACAATTACATCACCGCCCAGAGGAGGAATATTTTCTCTGTTTCCTTTGATGGCATATAAATAAACCGTTCCACTTTCTTTATCGGGTTTTCCCCATAAGAATTTAACATTTTTTAAATTATCGGGGAGTAATTTTTTTGCTTCGGGACTATTCAACATTTTGTTGATTTTGTCCATATCTTTTACTTTGGCTATTCCTACACGAGAAAAATTGCCGGGTTGTAAATATTGAAATAAAGGATTTTCTTGTTTTTGATCTACCAATAAACTGTCCGCATCTTTTTCAGCATTTTCTTTGGGCAAGTTTTGTTGGTAATAAGCATTTAATTGTTGAAAATAGGGAAGAACCTCATCGGCGTTATAGGTTTGCCAGAATTCTAATTGAGCGGTACTTTGCAATAATTTTTTTACTCTCTCAATATCTTTGGCTCCTGCAAGTTCCACTAAAATTCTACCGGATTTTCCCAATCGTTGGATATTAGGTTGAGTTACTCCGAATTTGTCAATTCTTTTTCGCAAAACTTCAAATGCACTTAGCATTGCATCATCCACTTTTTTACGAATCACATCTTTTACTTCATCATCAGACATGTTGAAGCTTACTTCATCCGAAAGATTTCTATTTCCAAAAATATCGGGATCACTAAGTTTTGCTTTATTTCCGTTTTCTTTGTTAATTTGATCGAAGGCTTCAAAAAACAATTCGACATAAGGTTTGTCGCTGTTTTTCTGCATTTCGGAAGCTTTTTCCAAGGCTTGGTTAAAAACCGGATTATCCGTGTGGTTAGCCAAATTTTTCAAGATGTCTTTTACAGATACTTGAAGAATCACATTGATCCCTCCTTTGAGGTCCAATCCGAGATTCATCTCTCTGTTTTTCAAGTCATTGTAAGTAAAATCAGCTCCGAGAAGGCTAAACACGGGCTTATTGGCTACCGAGTCCAGATATTCTTTTTCTTTTTGATGATCTCCTTGAGCATAAGCTTTTGCTTCTTTACGGATTTGATTACTTTTAAATGTAAAAGTCAATTGGTAAATACTTAGCATTGCTAAAAGTCCGGCAAATACTAATACTAGTCCTTTATTTCGCATTCTTCTTTAATTTTTCGTTCATTTTCAATTTTACGTTCGGCAAAGATAAATTTTTAAGTCTTATTATACAATTATTTTTTTGTTTATCTCTCTTAAAATGTGTATTTAAAATCTATTCCGGGATATAATTTTTGATTACTCCGGATAAAAGAAAATCCTGTTTTAATACGTTTCTTTGAATATTTGTAACGTATTTGGTTTTGTTTTTCTTCCAATATATATTTTCCATGAATCCAATCATACAGGAATGAACCGCCAATCAATAACAAACTTCCGTAACTGATAATTTGGTCTCCGGTAGAAACTTCAATCGATGCACTGCTCTCAAAGATCGTTTTGTAAATGGATTGTCCTTTTGCACTCATATAGATTAGACCTGCATATCCGGCCACTCGGGCACCGGCAATATAGTAACCGGTTTTTTGTTCACCTATTTTAAAATGTACATGTCCGGGAAAAATCATGGCAATTCCTATATCCTGCATGCGTAGGTTGGTACTGAGAATTTTAAACTCTCCGTAAGTCATTTCAGTGGGAATAGCAGGAAATTTAAAATTGCTATTGACGTCTTTTTTATAAATATCCAAATCTTGGCCTTTTACAAAAAAGATATTCAAAAGAAATATATATACCCAAAATCTCTGCATGGTTTAGTATTCCAACCTATTTAAATAGTCCATTTTCTTTTTCCAAAAATCAAGAATCTCTTTATTCTTTCTGATATTTTTTTCTACTTCTTTTTTAAACAAGTTATTGGAATCGGAAGATTTGATAAACATACTGTTGTTTTCCAATTGTTGAATTTCTTTTTCAATACCTTCTATTTTTTGTCTTACATAGCGTTTTTCACTGTCTAACTTATAGAAGTTCTCATTTTTCAAATACTCGTCTACTTGATTTTTAAACTTAATAAAAGATAATTCCCGTTTATCTATATGCAATTTGTCAAATAAGCTATTTATAAACTTGTTAAATTTGGCATTGATATATTGTTTATTGCGGGGTACAAATCCCATATCATGCCATTCCTGTTGGATTTTTTTGATATCCTCTATTGTGAAATTATGATCTTCCGGGAGTTCTCGGAATTTTTCTTTTAGATTTTGCAGGTATTCTTTTTTCTTGAAGAAAATTTCAAATTCGTGGTTTTTTTCTTCTTTAATATGTTCGTGATAGCGATCAAAATAGTAATTGCAATGAGTCCGGAATTCATTCCATATTTTATCTGAAACTTTTCTCGGAACATGGCCTATTTTTTTCCATTCTTCCTGGATTTCTTTGAATTTTTTAGTCGCATTTTCCCAGTCTTCGCTATCTTTCCATTCCTCCGCAATCTTAATCAAGGCTTGCTTTTTCTCCAAATTTTCTTTTTGAAGTTCTTTTAAGCTCTTATAAAAATTATTTTTTTGTTTATTGATATTTTTTAAAGTTTCCTTGAAAGAAGACCATATTTCTTCTCTGTTTTTTTTAGGTACAAATCCCAATTGATAAAACTCTTCGCGGAGGCTTTCTACCTTTTTGATTACTTGCTGCCAGTCTTTATGATTGTCAGGAAGTTCTTCGGAAATTTCTTTTAATTTGTTTATGATTTCCTGTTTTTTAATTAGGTTATCATTAAATTGTTCTTTCAATTTTTTGTAAAATTCCCTTCTTTTATCGTGGATTTGTTTGGTAACGGATTTAAATTCTTCCCAGATACTTTCTCTATGTTCTTGTGAAACAGGGCCGGTTTCTTCTTTCCATTTCTTATGTAATTTTTGAAGTTCGACAAAAATATAATGGATATCTTTTTCATCCAGTAATTTTTTTGCCTCTTCAATAATGGCTTTTTTTTCTTCGAGATGTTGTTCAAAAATTTTATCCCTGTATTCTCTGTCTAAATCGAGAAGATCATAAAAACGTTCTTCATGATGTTTATAAGTGTTCCATAAATCGCGGTATGCATTACTGGGAATAGGACCGGCAGTACGCCATGATTTTTGTATTTCTTTGAATTTTTTAAGGCGTTGCTGAAAAGTATATTCGGTAGAATCGATGAGTTTTTTTAAATCTTCAATAATTGCTTTTCGTCTTTCCAGATTGTTTTCTAATTTTTCCTGAATTTCAGCCCTATAAGCTCTGAGTTTCTTTTTATAATCATTGATCAATGCCCAAAAATCCTTTTCAATGTCCAACCTTACTACTTCTTCGTTTTCTTGTTCGAGTTTTTCTTTTAAGGCTTCAATTTTATCTTCAAAAGCTGACTTGATTTCGTCTATATGTGATTTTATTTTTTGTACCGGATTGTTTTCAATGAGCTGTTTGGCTTCCTCATAAAGTTTTTCCGGTTCTAATGCAGAATAAATTAATTTGGGAATTTTTTCTTCCTGTTCTTCTTCTTCATGATGCTCAGAATCCGAAGCCATTTGTTGTTCAATCTCATCGACTACCTCATCGACAGATTTTTCAGTCAGATTTTCTTTCCCCTCCGAAAGTAATTTCGGCTCGGTATTTTCAGCAGTTTCAGATTTCTTTTCCGCGGGAGCATTTTCTTGCTCATTCATTCCGTCTGCTTGTGGCAGGTTTTCGTTTCTTTCTTCTATCATAACAATGATTTTACTAATGTTTATTTAAGTGCGAAATTTAACAATTTTTTTTGAAATACGACTAATTTTTATCAGTCCATATTTTCCAGGCTTCTTCTGCTTGTAACTTTAACATATTCAGTCCGTTAGATATTGTAGCGCCTCTTAATTCCGCTTCTTTTAGGAAGAGTGTTAGGGAAGGATTATAGATTAAATCGTAAAAATAATGTTGTTTTCCTGCCCATTTATAGGGTATTTCCGGTTTTTTCTCCATTTCCGGATAGATTCCCAATGGGGTGGTATTAATAATAATCGTGTAATTTTTCATTAGGTTCTCATCAATTTCATGATATCCGATTGTATTCTCATTTTGGGGATTTCTCGATACAAAAAGATGTGGAATGGAAAGTTTTTTTAAAATAAATGAAACCGCTTTGGAAGCACCTCCGGTTCCCAAAATCAATGCGCTTTTATGATAAGGAGCTAATTTTGAAACAAAACTTTTTTCAAAACCTATTACATCCGTATTAAAGGCTTTGATTTTTCCGTTGATTATTTTCAAAGTATTGGCTGCACCTATTTCTTCTACTATGGGATCTTTTTCATCTACATAATCCAGTATTTTTTCTTTGTAAGGAATAGTTACATTTAAACCGGTTAAACAGGGATTTTTTTTTAGGATAAGGGGAAATGTATCGAGATTTTTCAACTCAAAAAGTTCATAAGAATAACCCGGGATTTTTTCATTATGAAATTTGGTTTCAAAATATTTTTTTGAAAAAGAGTGGGATAAGGGATAACCGATTAAGCCTAATTTTTTCATTTTATAAATATTCAAATTTCAAGCGTACTTTGTTCAAGCTTTCTTTAGAGCCTACAAAAGTTAAAATATCTCCCAATCTCAGTTGGGTATATCCATGTGTAATTACTGTATTTCCTCTTCGTTTTAAAGAAAGTATAATCACATCTTGCGGCAAATGCAGATCTCGAATACGCAATCCCATCATATCCGGATTTCTCACTTCCACATCAATAGTGTCTTGATTGTTATCCATTCCCAATAAAATATTGGTGGCTTCGGGGGCTCTAACCATGTGATCCATAAGATTGATCATGGCTGCGGTGGGTTCGATAATTTTTACACCTATTTCTTTGAATTTATGGGCATTTGTGCCCGAATTTATCCGTGTAATGATATTGGGTGAACCAACCTTTTCATATACCCATTCGGCGATTTCAAAATTTCTTTCGTCATCGGGATAGAGCAAAATAACACTGTCCGGACTTCCCAAATCTATTTTGGATATATTTTCTTTGTTATATTCGGGTATATGTAGAATTTCGATTTCACTGTTTTCAGGTACTTTTTGGGTAGTAATTATTTTCACTCCCCAACCTTTGTCTTTTAATAAATGAGCCAAGGCAAGGGAAATGCTGTCCAGGCTGAAAATAACGGCATGATGCTCTTTGGTAGCGGGTTCAAAATCTTTTTTGGTATGTGCTTCTCCGGCATATTTTATGGCCCATTTAAATAAAGGAGGGCCGATGAGTTGGTTTAAAACGATAATCGCAATAATCATGGTTTCAAATTCATGTCCCCATTCAGGAAAAGTATTTGAAACCAATGTAGCCAATCCCAAAGCCACTCCTGCTTGTGTGACATAAGGCATCCAAGCGATTTTAGCGTATTTTTTATCGTCTTTTGCCGCCCAAACTCCAAAATAACCTCCTAAAATCAAACCTACAAGGCGTACCAAGAATAAAATCAATGCAATTTCTATTACCTTGAACAGCGTGGGAAGGGACAAACTGTCTCCTACCAATGTAAAGAAAATAATATAAATATACGGGCTTATTTTAAAGAGAATTTGTTCAAATTCATGATTGTATTTTGTGTAGTTAGTTACATAAAAACTCGCCATAATCGCTATTAAAAGGGGCTCGACTTCAAAATGGATTCCCATGCCTTCGGCTTGATGTTTGATTAAATGGTTTAGTAAATAAATACTATAACCGGTCAGAATGATAAGAGCGGCTTTAAATCCAAATGATAGGTTGGTTTTGAGAATTAGCTCGAGAATTTTTCCAAATACATATCCCAATGCAAAAGAAAGTGCTAATTGAAAAAAAAGAATAATAAGAAAATTAAGGTTTAAAGCTTCTCCGTTAACAACAGCTTTTACAATAGAAAAAACAATGGCAAAAAGAATAATTACCAATACATCTTTAATTACGGTTACTCCCATCGAAGTTTTAACAAAAGGGCCTCTGGCTCGCATCTCATTAATTACAGCAATGGCTGATGAGGGAGAACGGGCTACAAAAATAGTAGCAAAAAGCATAGCAATACTCCATTTTATTATTGGAGAAAAATCTTTCATAAAAGGAATATAGTCCGATAGATAGTACACAGAAACCGTACTCAAAACAAAAGTAATTACCAGTTGCCCGATAGTCATCCATTTGATACTCTTCATTCTACTGCGCAAGTCTTCCAAATGAAGTTCGGCTCCGGCTGAAAAGGCTATAATGGCTAAAGAAATTTCATTTAGAAAGTTTAATTTGGGTAATGCACTCTCAGGGATAAAATTAAGTAAGGAACTACCTGCCAAAATCCCGGTAAGAATTAAACCGGTAATTAATGGAAAATTGATTTTTTTTTGGAGGAATTTGGCAATTTCATAGGCTGCAATAGCTACTATAAAAAAACCGATAAGATATTTAATCATTAAAAAATCAATCATAAAATATATATTCTTTTATGCAAAGATAAAGCGAAAAAAATTAAGCGGATTTTGCATATTTTCTTCTACGATAATAAAAAAACAGATAACCGGTTAGTCCGATAAATAAAAGCGGAAAGACAAAATTGATAAATTGAATATAAAATTGTTCTGCTGTTACTTTATTCATATCCAATAATACAAATTTAATTTTCTTATTTTTTAGATGTGTCAACCCGGAGCTGTCAAGCAAATAATCTACCGCATTCATCAAGAAAAGTTTGTTGTCATATTTCATCTTACTCCATTTGTCAAAACCCAGTTCCAATGGACGGTTTTTATCTGTTTGATTTTTTATAATATCACCATCCGAAATAACAATCATAGCATTCTTTTTATTATCTCTATGTTTTCGATAGGAAAAAGGTTTTATTCTTCCTTTATATGCCGATGAAAAATTTCCTTCCAATAGAACACCGAAAATTTGTTGTCCCGCCTTAAATTTATTGAGATCCGGTTTTTTTCCTATTTCCGAGAAGTTTATTTCCACCGGAACACCTACCAGTTGGGTTTTGGGAGAAGTTTTTAGAAGGATTGTTTTTTTAATTCCGTTTTTGAGCGTATCCATAGGACTGGCAAAATCAAGCATAACGATATCCACATTTTTTCCTACCGGATTGTCTTGCTCGGGACGAATCAACGGACTATAAAACCAAGGAAATTGTTCCAATTGCGGCCGGTTACCCACTTCACCCACTTTTAATACGACGGGAGCTGCCACCAGATCTTTGACCAATTGCGGATTGATACGAACTCCATAAGAAAATAATAAATCCGTGAGATTCAATTCCGCATTCAACGCATAGGTTTTGCCATGATACATCAAAGTGTCTTTATGTGCTTTTACCCCATCAATTAACATCAATATTTTTCCACCGGACATGATAAATTGATCAAGTGTGTATTTTTCCTTTTCGGTAAATTTCTCCATAGGTTTTGCCATAATGGCAAGGTCAAAAAATTGTAAATCCTTCAAAGTTTTTTGCGGATGGCTTTCTATACTATCCAACGTAAAAGGGGCCAAACGGTATTTCTTGCCAAGACTGTGTAAGAAATCAGCCAAATGAAGGTCGTCAAGCTCACCGTTTCCTTTTAAAACGGCAATCTTTTTTTCTTTTTTTTGTTGTGCCAAATGCAAGGCATTGGCAAAGCGGTACTCCAATCCTTCAATGCTTTTTTGTATTTGTTCTTCCGGGCTATTTGAAAAAGAATCCGAAAGTAAAGGGACGATAATTTCGTTTTTTCCTTGTTTTATAACGGCCCAAGGAAAAATCATAATTTGTTCTAATTTCCCCGATTTTTTTACGCTTACACGTGAAGGTTCCATTCCCTTTTTTATCAATTCTTTTATATATGCATCCCCTTTTTCAAGCGGATTAATGAATATAAAATCTATCTTGGAATTGCTCTCTTTGAAATCATTTAAAAGATTTGCGGTTTCATTTTTTAATTTTTGGAAATAAGCCGGGAAATCTCCTTTCAAAAAAATAATAATTTCAGTAGGTTCCTGAACATTTTGAATCACTTGTTTACTTGCTTGCGAAAGTGTATAGCGTTTGTCTGAGGTTAAATCCCATTGCACTTTCACAAATTTATCCATCAAGAGATTTAGGAACAACAAACCGGCTAGGAGAAAGATAATATTTCGTTTCTTTCCGCTCATATTAATTCGATTATTTTTTCATAATGATTTTCATTCATCTTGATATTTAAGCCTGTGGGTTTATTTTGTTTCCATAAATGGAGTAATTCTTTTTTGTCTTTGTCGTTTAACCCGATTTCACTCATTTTAAGCGGGGCTCCCAAGGCTTTAAAAAACATTTCGAAAATAGCAATTGTATCATCGGCAGATATTTCTTTCTGCCCGGTGAGCAATTGGCCGAGTTTTACTATACGATGCGGAATTTCTTCTTTCATTACTTTCATCCAAGCCGGAAAAACAATAGAAAGTGTTTGCCCGTGCGGAGTATCCCAAAGCAAAGAAATATGATGAGCAAGCGCATGTGTTCCCCAATCCCCGGTTGCCGCTCTTCCATGCATAATTGTGCCGTTTTCTGCAATAGTGGCATTCCACATCATACGTGCACGTAAATCATAATTGGTCAAATCTTTCAATAGGTCATTGGAATAATCAAATGCTTCCAAGATATTGGCAACGGCCAAACGGTCGGAGAGGGGAGCATCTCCATCTCCGAAAAAGGCTTCCAAGCTATGAGCGGTAAGATCAATAATGCCATTTACAGTTGGGTCTTTTGGTACCGAAATTGTATAGGAAGGATCAAGAAAAGAGGCCTTGGGGTACATTAAAGGATGAAAAAGACCGATTTTTTCTTGGGTTTTATGATTTTGAATAACTGCCGCAGCATTCATTTCAGTACCCGTAGCAGCCAAAGTCAGGATGGAAAACAAAGGAATTGCAGCAGTAGGGGAGACCTCTTTTTTCATCAGTTTCCAAGCAGGCAAATCACTTCCGGCCGTTATACTAACTACCTTTGCCGTATCAATGACACTTCCTCCTCCCATAGCAATGATAAAATCGATATTCTCTTTTTGGGCTAACTCGGCAGCTTTTTCAACATCTTCCACAACCGGATTGGGTTTGATCCCCGCATATTCTATATATTCAATTCCCGATTTATCCAAAAGATTGGTCAATTCATCATAATAACCCAATTTTTTTATACTCCCTTTTCCGGTTATTATCAATGCTTTTTTTCCATAAGGTATTATTTCACCGGGGAGTTTTTCAATTACTTTTTTTCCAAAATAGAGTTTTACGGGATTGTATGCTACAAAATTGACCATAATTATTTTTGTTTTTGGTGAATAACATAATTTGCACTACTTATAAAAATCACAATAATGCTTAGAAAATAAAAAATATCCGAAAGTTTAATAAGGCCTTTGATAAAATTATTATAATGAAATTTTAAACTTGCTTTTTGAATCCAATAATCAAGGGATCCGAAAAGGTTAAAATTGCCAATTCCTTCCAAGCCGTAATACAAAAGAAACATCAGAAAAAGAGCTGTTAAAAAGGCATTTACCTGACTTGTAAACAGAAGGGAAGAGAATATCCCGATAGCTGAAAAAACACCGATAAGGAAAATCAGTCCGAGATAACTCCCGAAAATAATTCCCCATTCAATACTTTGACCTTGTTGTGTCCAATGAGCAATTGTCCATACATAGACAAAACTCGGTATCAACATAATAATCCCTATAATCCATACAGCCAAAAATTTAGCGGCAATCACTTCTTTGACAGAAATAGGCTTGGTCAGTAAAGTTTCGATAGTCCCTGTTTTATATTCTTCGGAGAAACTTTTCATACTGATGGCAGACATTACAAAGATGAGTATCCATGGAGCCAATTCAAAAAAAGGTAACAAATCGGCAAAACGATGCTCCGTAATATTATAATCTCCTTGTATCACCCAAAGAAATAAACCGCTGAGCAGATAGAATATACCCATAGAAATGACTCCTATGGGTGATGAGAAAAATTGAATGATTTCTTTTTTTAAGATACTTTTCATTCGGGTTATATAATATGAAATTTACAAATTTTGCAATCCCAAGGTTTCTATCCCTTGATCAAAAATAATATCAACGGGAATATTGGCTTCGTTTAGTCTTTCCAAATCTTTTTGCAATTGAGGAGAAACCACGCCTTTTTCTTTGATAAGAATGAGCGCTTGATCATAATCTCCGTTTCCTTGTAAAGTAAGGATAAGAGAGGAAAGGGATTTCATCGCATCATACATTTTATCATAGTTGACTTTGTATGTACCGTCTTCATTTCGAGTAAAAGCTCCATGATCTTTAAAATAGTTGAAACGGATCATATTGGCTACTCCGTGTGCATCGGCAGCTCCAAAACGTACCGAACGGAAAATACTTGCCATAAAAGTAGTCATATAATCTTTGATATCCCCGTCAAGTTCCCCTTTCTTTTGTAACTGGTCAACCATATATAAACCCAATATATCCGCTTTTCCTTCTTCAATAGTGGAATAGGTTTCTTTTAAAGCTGTTCGAGCCATTCCTTTTCCGTTAATGGTATTTTTTATTCCCAAACCGTGAGCAACTTCATGAAACATGGTGTTTGCAAAGAAAGCATCGAATTTAATATGTTTTCTTTGGGTCGAATCAATTAAAACATTGGCAATAGGCACCAAAATACGATCGAATTTTGCTTTCATTACATTTTTCAACTGCAATCTTCTAGTTCCTTTTTTGAGTTGAACTTCTTCATCATTAGGAAGGTTAATGGCTATTGTTTTTCCTCCGGTATTGGCTTCTCCGGAATAATATAATACATCATATGCATTCAAATCGGAACGGGTTCCGGGTTTTTCTTGTTTGTATTTGTCTTCTACCGGTAATTTTTCTTGTAATTCGGGAAGGAATTGAATAAAATGAGCCAGTTTTTTGCTCCAATCCATATCCTTTACCAATACTACTCCTTCATATCCGGTTTTATAATTATACAATTGATCTTCATAATTTTCTATGGGGCCTATTACTACATCCAGATGGTTATCTTTCATATCCATCCATTGCATATCACTGGGTCTGAATTCATCATTTAACAAAGCTTTTGCGCGTAGTTGCAAATAGGTTTTAAATTGAGGATTTTCGGTATATTGTGCGGCTTTCAAAAGTTCTTCGGAAGCCGGTTTGAGATATTTCGCATAAGCTTCATGATAAGGAATGGTATATAATTTCCCTTCTTTATTTCTTCTGATAAGAGTATATTGACTTGTTTTGTCGGGTAGATCGGCATTTTCAAATTCTTCTTTGGTCATATCTTTGGGATAAAAATTGGCACCGGCAGGTTTAGGTCCCACGCCCTCTATGAAAGGTTTGTTATCATCCAGACGATCCCAAGGTCCGTAGTTAATTTCAATAAATTCTTTGGTATAGGGATCATTAACTTTTTTCAAGAGTTCTTCTTTATCACCATAAGTTTGTTGCCAAAAAATGGGGTTCATATACTCCGTAGCTTTAATTAAGTGTACCAATACTTTCTTTTCATTGTCGTTTAATTTTGACATATCGGTAGTAAGCTTCACTTTGGCATATTGTTCCACCTTTTGTTTAATATTATTTTCTTTGGGGTTTTTCACTTTAATTTCAGTTGATTTTTTTTCTGTAGCTTCACGTTCTTTTTGTGTGTTATTGCAGGCAGTCAATACAAGGATAAAGCTAATCAAATATATTATTTTCTTCATATTATTTATTTTGATACAAATTTAAGAATAAAACTTTATATACTAAGAAGCCATCCCGAACTTAGTTCGGGATGGCTTCCGAGTATATTTTTGAGGCTTAAACTTAGAATCGTATAATATTGGATCCCCAGGTAAACCCGCTACCGAAGGCAGAGGTTACTATCAAGTCTCCCTTTTTTATTCTTCCTTGCTCCCAAGCTTCTGTCATAGCAATAGGGATAGAAGCAGCTGTGGTGTTTCCATAGCGTTGAATATTATTCATAATTTGTTCGTCTTTCATGCCTAATTTCTTTTGAACAAATTGTGAAATGCGCAAATTGGCCTGATGAGGTATTAGTAAGTCTATATCTGCAGGAGTTAAATTATTTGCATTTAAACCTTCCATAATAGCTTCAGGAAAACGGGTAACAGCATGTTTAAAAACGAAGTTCCCGTTCATATAGGGATAATAAGAAAAGTCGTTTGGATCCCAATCTTCCACCAATTTTTTAGGAGGCACGTTACATCCGGGATGGAGATTGGATAATTCTTTGGCATATTTTCCTTGAGAATGCAAATGATTGGAAAGAATTTCACTATCTCCTTTGCTTCTGCTTAGAACCAATGCGCCTGCACCGTCACCAAAGATTACAGAGATACCCCTTCCTCGTGTGCTTAAATCCAAACCCGGAGATTGAACTTCGGAACCTACTACCAAAATATTTTTATACATTCCGGTTTTTATAAATTGGTCGGCGGTTGCCAAGGCATATACAAAGCCAGAACATTGGTTTCGAACATCTAAGGCGGGAATATTGTCAAAATCCAACAAATCTTGTAATAACACTCCTGAGCCCGGGAAATAGTAATCGGGACTCAAAGTGGCAAATACAATCATATCGATATCTTTAGGAGTCAATCCGGCTCTTTCCAATGCTATTTTGGAAGCTTTTGCCGCCATAGTTGAAGTGGAATTACCATCTCCGGGAGTGACCCATCTTCTTTGTTCTATTCCTGTTCTTTCACGTATCCATTGGTCATTGGTATCCATGTATTGGGAAAGTTCGTCATTGGTTACAATTCTTTCCGGCACATACATCCCCAGACCCGTAATTTCAGATTTATACATAGTATGGTTGGTTTGGTTAAAAATAAGTGAAGAGTAGTTTAATTATTATCCGTTAAACTTCTCATAAATCATATTTGTAAGCAAATCAAAGTTTTCAGTCAATTGGTTTACTATAAGGTTGGCAGTTAATGCATGCACTTTTGCTTTTAAAGTAAGTGTTTTACGCACTTTACCATAACTGTCTTTAATCATGTCAATATATAGTTGAAAACCTTCATCGGCTTTTAAATCGGGATCAGTTTCTGCTTCTTTGCTCAAGAGTTGGATGATTCCGTATAGTTTTTCTTTGGAATCTTCAAAACGGATTTTTACATTTTTGTTTCTGATTTTTACTTTATTAGCTATATAATAAAGTAATAATCTTTGTGAATACATACGTCCGTCGGAACTTGCTTTGAGTAACCGCACTGATTTTTTCTTGGTGGTTTTCATGACCATATTGGTGATATTGTCGATTTCTTCCACCATCTTATCACTATAGTCAAGTACTTTTGAAGCAGCTAGGATATCATATTTTCTTTTGATAATCCTGTCGAGCATCATCCAAGAGAGACTCAATTTTTGAAGTTCAATTTCAATTTCTTCATTGGGGGCTTTTTCAGTAAGGCTTACAATGATGTCATTGAATTTGTTTTGATCCGCTTCATATTCGGCTCTGATTTTTTTATTGGCGGGAAGAACTCCGGTCATTATATAGTTTTTTGCAATTCTGACGGTGAGCATTTTTAATTCCTCGTTTTTGATAATAAAGTCATCAAAATTATTTATTTGTGCATGTATTCCGTTTAGCGTCCAGATAGCTAATAGCAAGAAAAGGTATTGTTTTATTTTCATATTCATGATTTTGATGTTGCAAATTTATTTAATTTTTTACTTATAAAAAAATGTTAAAATATTTTAAAATGAATTTCTTTTTTTTCGCCCTCGGGTTTTTTCCCATATTTAACCTTCTTGCCTATCAAGGTTTTTAAATAAGTGTAGACAGCTTGTAACTCTTCGGGAGATAAATAATTACTGTATGCCATCATCATCGTTCCCTTTTTTCCATTGGCAATAACATCATATAAATCTTCTTCGGAATCAACGTATTTCCAATACATGTCTGTAAGATTAGGTCCTACACTTCCACGTCCTTCGATACTGTGGCAAGCAAAACATTTTGACTTATAAATTTTTTCTCCCAGGGCAAGTTGTTTATCCATGTTACCACGAATTAATTGAAAAGGACCCGCAATGGAAAAATCAGAGCCCCTCGTGGTTTTTATAATGTAAAAATTTTTATCTTTTTTAAGTATAATATATAATTTATTATGTTTTCCTTCCACTGTATTAAAATAGCTAAAGGAATCAAGAGGGGCTATATTTTGCAGTTGGTCCTTGGTATTTAAAAAAGATTCAAGGATAGCGGCATTTTTATCAATATCCGTTTCTTTAGAATAATTAAGAATATTTTCCGCTTTATCTGATTTGAGCAATTCAAAAATTTCTTGCCCGAAATCATATAAACTCTTTGTTTGAGAATATAAAAAAGAGGAGCTAAACACCAATAATAAAGTAAATAAGCGGGCAGTGTGTTTCATGATTATTTAGTTATGTGTAATTCGTTAATTAATCTTTTTGCATTGGCAAATTTATCGATAATAAATAATACATATCGTATATCTACCATAATATTTCTACTAATTTTTTTATCATAGAAAAGGTCACTCATGGTTCCCTCCCATACTCTATCAAAGTTTATGCCAATTAGCTCTCCCTCTTTATTTATTGCGGGTGAGCCGGAGTTTCCCCCGGTAGTATGAGCAGATCCCAGGAAGTCCACAGGCATTTTTCCGTTGGTAGAATAAGGTTCATAATCTTTCTTAATATATAATTCAATTAATTTTTTGGGCACATCAAATTCATAATCTCCCGGGATATATTTTTCCATTACTCCTTTCAAGTGGGAAACAGGGAAATAATATACGGCATCTCTGGGTTCATAACCTTCTATTACTCCGTAAGTTACTCTTAGAGTTCCATTCGCATCGGGATTTGGAAGTTTTCCTGCTGTTTGTATAATTCCGGTCACGTATTTTTTTTGCACTTCATTGATTTTTTCTCTTAATTGAGCATAATCGGGAGCAATTTTTTTGTAATAGGTATCAATGATTTTTTTTGCAAAAACATAGCCGGAGTCATCATCTATAGTCTTAATAAATTTTTTTGGATTTCTTTTTAATAACTTTTGAATTTTTTCAGGATTGTTTAAAAGAGAGTTTTCATAAATTTGATCAGCAAGTGCATCGATATCCTTATTTTTTAGTTCGGAATTAAGGTATTTTTCCGGCATTTTTTCTTGGTATAATTTCAACAAAGTTTTAAAAATTTCTTTGTCTACCTGTGGGTCATAATTAGAAAAACTGGAGGCGATTTGCTTGCTTATTTTTTCTGCCGCCTCTTTATATGCATTTTTTCCTTTGCGTTCATAAATAGTTTCTAGATTATATAATTGCAAAGCTCTCTTGAGAAGATCATTATTTAGATAAAAAGTTTCTATAAAATAATTTCTGGCAAGTTCGGGATCTGTAACTTGTGCGTATAAATCATCAAAGACATTAAATATATTCTGATAGGAGGCATCTAAATCCTGAGCTTTGGCTTCCTCCAAAAACTTTTTTTCAAAAGCTTTTTTCTTTTCTATGGCATTTGATTTTTTGATTCCTTGCGTTTCTCCAATCCATTTTTTCCAATAATTGGCTATGCGTGCATATTTTGCAGTGTATTTTAATTTAACCGTATCGTTTTTTTGCATAAAACGATCCATTACTTCCAATGTTTTCTCTCTGATTTCAATTCTGGCCGGATTGATAATTTCCACCTTTTTTTCAACGGCTATTGAAGGTAAATATTCTTGTGTTCGACCGGGAAAACCATATACAAGAAAGAATTCACCGGGTTGAGCACCGTCAAGAGAGATTTTAAAATAGCTTTGGGTTTTATAAGGCACATTGTCCGGGCTGTATTCTGCCGGTCTGTTATTTTTATCGGCATAAATCCTGAAAATAGAAAAATCGCCTGTATGTCTGGGCCACATCCAGTTATCTGTATCGGCACCGAATTTTCCTATGGAAGAAGGCGGTGCTCCTACCAAACGTATATCTTTATAATTTTCAATTGTAAAGGCATAATATTTATTGCCGGCATAAAAAGGACGTATATCTATTTCCTGCCATTCTTTACGCGGAAGTGTTTCTTTAAGCTTATTGATATTTTTACGGATGATATTTTTTTTGATGTTTTCATCCATGTTTTCTTTTACACCTTTGAAAACATCATCGGTTACTTCAGTGATTTTTCTGACAAAGGTTACATACATGCCGGGATTGGGGAGTTCATCTTTTTGGTCCTTGGCCCAAAATCCCTCTTTTATATAATTATGTTCAAAAGTAGAATGAGCTTGTATTGCTCCGTAACCACAATGATGATTGGTAAAAATCAACCCTTGGGGAGAGACTATCTCTCCGGTACACCCCCCGTTAAATTGGATAACAGCATCATTTAT
This sequence comes from Flavobacteriales bacterium, assembly GCA_027061855.1. Lineage (GTDB taxonomy): Bacteria > Bacteroidota > Bacteroidia > Flavobacteriales > Flavobacteriaceae > JALSPZ01. The sequence goes on along the minus strand of JAMOVT010000070.1, from coordinate 61,609 downwards.
TGAAAGAGTATCCGGGCTATAAATATCTTTTGCATTCAACAATGAACCCATTTCTTTCATTTCGGCCTCAGTAGATTTATCAATTTCAGAAGGAATGAGCATTCTAATGTTCTGAGCTTGAAGTGAAAAGCTGATGAAGCTTAATAAAAAAAGAAAATGGTAAGTCGTTTTGTTTATCATTTTAATTCGGTTTCTAGTTTGTATCAATCAAAGATATATAAGACATATTAAAATAACAAACTTTTTAACTAATTACTTTTTAATATATTTGTGCTTCAATCAGAAAAAAATTAATGATGCATCACAATCCCCCGGTTTTCACTAACGATATTGTAGTTTTCGGTCTTTTAATGGGACTTTTGGCTTTGATTTTCTATACCAGTCATATTAAAGGTGGTTTTTGGGAAAAGTTTTACAAAATCGTTCCCTCACTACTTTTGGCATACGTATTGCCGGCTGTTTTGACTTCAACCGGAATTATTGCCAATGAATGGGTTGAAATTAAAAACGGAAAGGAAATTGTTCATCATTCTAATTTGTATTATATCGCCAGCAGGTTGTTACTGCCTGCATCCTTGATTTTAATGACTCTAAGTGTAGATCTGAAAGGGGTTTTTCGTTTGGGCCCAAAAGCATTGATCATGTTTTTTACGGGCACACTGGGGATTGTTATCGGTGGTCCTATTGCTTTGTATATCGTAGGAACTATTTCTCCGGATACAGTGGCGGGAACCGGACATGATGCTCTCTGGAGAGGTTTATCGACCCTCGCAGGAAGTTGGATCGGAGGAGGAGCGAACCAAGCGGCTATGTTGGAAATCTTTGAGTACAATATAAAAAAATACGGAGCGACCGTATTGGTAGATATTTTTGTGGCAAATATTTGGATGGCTATTCTGTTATTGGGTATTCCGCGTAGTCAAAAAATTGATAAATGGCTAAAAGCAGACACTTCTGCCATTGAAGAATTGAAACAAAAAATTATTAATTTTTCAAAGAAGGTTGAACGTATTCCTACACTTACTGATTATATGGAAATGTTGGGCATTACTTTTTTTGCCGTGGGTATTGCTTTTTGGGGATCCGGAATTATCTCGGATTTTTTAAAAGAAAATATTCCTCTTATCGCCGATAAATCTTCTTTTGTTTCTTCTTTTGCCTCTCCGTTTTTTTGGTTGATTTCTTTATCTACTCTTTTCGGAATCTTGTTTTCTTTTACAAAAATCAGGAATTATGAAGGTGCCGGCGCCTCAAAAATCGGGAGTGTTTTCATCTATATTCTTGTAGCTACTATCGGAATGAAAATGGATTTGGGAGAAATTTTAAAGAATCCGGGTTTGATTCTAATCGGATTAATATGGATGAGTATTCATGCTCTTTTATTAATCTTGGTTGCCAAGGCTATTCGTGCACCTTTTTTCTTTTTGGCAGTAGGAAGTCAGGCAAATGTAGGTGGAGCCGCTTCTGCACCGATTGTGGCAGCAGCTTTTCATCCTTCGCTGGCATCAGTAGGAGTGATGCTTGCCATTATGGGATATATCGTGGGGACGGTAGCCGCTATGATTTCCGCTTGGTTAATGCAATGGGTTTCTCAGTTAATGGGGATAATTTAATATTTTAATACCCGGCGCGAAAAGATATATTTCTTTTTCCAATACGGATTCGTCAAATGGGATTTAATTACGCCTTTTGAGGTAGAAGCATGAATAAAAGTTCCGTTACCAATATATATCCCCACGTGATAATATCTTCTGCTGGGACGAAAGAAAACCAAATCCCCCGGTTTTAATTGTTTTTTTGATATTTTTTTTCCCGTTTTCATCATCGCTTTGGTGGTGCGTGGCAGGGAATAATGCAAGTATTCACTAAAAACTCTTTGCGTAAATCCGGAACAGTCAAACCCCCGGGAGGTTGTTCCTCCATAGCGGTATCTTGTTCCTTTGTATTTTTTATAGGCTTTTTCAAGCAAATATTTTCGTGAAGCCTCGGTATTGCTTTTCTTCTTGGAAGATCCACATGAAATTTGTAATAAGGAAGTGATAAATAGAAGTAGTAATAGTTTTTTCATAAATCATTGATTGATGTCGATATGGTTTTTATGTACCCAGTAAATTCCCTTTAAATCGGAACGCATTTTTTTTAGTTTGATTAGAAAATACATGTTTTCAATGAAAGATAAAGTAGCCAAACCAAATACAAACCAATAAAATTTTTCATTAAAACCTACCGTGAACAATAAAAGGAAGAAAAGAGATTGTACCAAACCGTTTGCTTTTGCAAGAAATAAATGCAGACTGGAAATTTCTTTGAATTTTATTAATGAAAATATGTCGATGAATAAATAATAAAAAATTAATAGATAAAAACTGTATTTAACGGGTTCCAATTCCTCTCCTTTGAGTCGCAAAAGTGCATACATGGCAAGCAGATACATAAAGAAATCCGCCAGAGAATCGAGTTTTGCTCCCAATTTCGTTTGCATATTGAAACGTCTTGCTATAAAGCCGTCCAATGCATCTGTGAAAGCATTGAATAAAAACCAATAAAAAAATAATTTTTCATTTCCTTTATAGGCGACATAAAATAAAACAGGGACGGTGATAAGCCGGTATAACGAGATAAGATTAGGAAGAGTAAGAAATTTATCCTTTGACTGCATATATTCAAAATAGGGAATGAATTAGGCTTACAAATATAGAATAAAAAATCACAAACCAGCCAAAAAACCGATGTATCTTTTTGTTATATTTGCAGGAATAAAAAAAATATGCGATGAAAAAAATATTGATACTTTTTGCCGGAATGCTTTTAATGGCTTCTTGCGGAAATAAAACTGAAAAAAAAGACGGAAATGTTACGATAGAAGGAACCGTAATGGGAGTGGAAAATCCGGTAGTGAAATTGATTAAATATGACGGGACAAAACCTGTTGTTTTAGATTCGACTACCGTAAAAGAAGGCCACTTCGTTTTGAAAGCCAATGTAGACAAGCCCGAGTTGGCTTATGTAGTTATTGACGGAGTTCCCAGTGACCTGCCACTTATCCTTGAAAAAGGAGCCGATATAAAAGTAGATGTGAATATCGAGCATATGCGTAACTCGTCTGTTTTAAGTACAGGCTTGAATAAGAAACTATATGATTATTTTGACGAGTTGAAACTCTATGCCGATAAGCAACAAAAATTAGCCAAACTTTATCAAGCGGCAGAAAATAAAGCCAATGAAGAAGAAAAAACAAAAATCATCAATCGTTATTATAATATTGATGATGAAAGACATGAGTTTGAATATAAATTTATCGAGCAAAACAAAGACAATCTTGTTGGAGCGATGATTTTTGAAAAATTGGCTTTTGACCGTGCCGAGCCTAATTATAATAAACTTAAAGAATTATATGAAGCTTTCCCGGAAGATATCAAGAATTTACCAAACACAAAAAATGCTTATAAGGTGGTAAAAGAAAAATCTGCTGTTTCTATTGGAAGCAAAGCTCCTGATTTTTCCGCCCCTACACCCGATGGAAAAATGCTTTCTTTGAAGGATGCAATGGGAAAAGTGACCGTAATCGATTTCTGGGCTTCATGGTGTCGTCCTTGTCGTGTAGAAAATCCTTATGTGAGAGAGATCTACAAAAAATATCACCCGCAAGGTTTAAATATTATCGGTGTTTCTCTTGATAAACCTGGTAATAAAGAGGCTTGGGTAAAAGCCATTAAAGACGACCAGCTCGATTGGTATCAAGTATCCAATTTGCAATTCTGGAATGATCCGATTGCCAGAAAATTGTACCATGTAGAATCGATTCCTCAAACTTATATTTTGGATAAAAACGGGATTATCCGTGCAAAAAATCTTCGTAGAGATCGATTGGAGGCCAAAATTAAAGAATTATTAGCGGAATAATCATTGGAAAATATTTTGTATTTTAGTCCGGCGGATAATCGCTTTTAAAAGTATTATCTCCGGACTTTTTAAATTAAATATCCTATGAAAAAATTCTTTTTTTACGCCTTTCTTTCCACTTTCCTCTTTGCTTGTAATAATCAGCCTAAAATTGAAACCTATACCATCTCGGGAAATGTCCCCGAACCGGATGGAAAAGAATTGGTTTTATATAAAATCAATAAAGAGCTCGTTTCCGAACCGGTGGATACTGTTTTGGTAAAAGACAGTCTGTTCCGGTTTACAATTCCTAAACAAAACCCCGATTTGGCGGTAATTAAATTTGCTGGTGAACCTCAAAAAAGATTGGCGTTAATAATAGGTGACGGCGATGTGTTTTTTGACATTGACAATCAATACGGTTTCCAATCCGATGTGTCTCAAAGTCAATCGGGTTTGACAAAAAAATTATATAATTACTATCGCAACTCGTTAAAAGAAAGAGAAAAAGGGCAAGAGTTTAAAATGGCCTTTCAAATGGCAAAAGACGAACAACAACAAGATTCCATTAAACAAGCATATGAAAAATGGGCCAAAGAGATAAAGAAACGGCAATATGAGTACATCTCTCAAAATAAAGATATTACGGGATTGGTTGTGATGCAGGGATTATTAAGTTCTCCCGAGGCTCAATTCGGTACCATCCGTAAAGTATATATGGATTATCCCGTGGCCGTTCAAAAAACGGGAATCGGAAAATACATTAATGTAGTTCTATTGACAAAAGGGGCAACGGATATAGGAGGGAAAGCCCCCAATTTTATTGCTCCGACTCCGGACGGGAAAAGACTCTCACTAAATTCGGCTATGGGAAAAGTGACCTTGATCGATTTTTGGGCTTCTTGGTGTAAACCTTGCCGGGTAGAAAATCCTTTTGTCGTATCTCTTTATAGAAAATATCACGATCGGGGTTTCAATATAATCGGGGTATCATTAGACAAAGATAAAGAAGCATGGCTAAAAGCAATAGAAAAAGACAGTTTGGAATGGCAGCATGTTTCCAATCTTAAATTTTGGCAAGAACCGGTAGCCAAACTTTATGGTGTTTCCGCCATTCCACAAACTATTTTGCTCGATTCAAAAGGAGTAATTGTAGCCAAAAATTTACGCGGGAAAGAATTGGAAAAGAAAATTGTAGAATTGTTGGATAATTAGAGAGTAGAGACAGGAATGAGCAACAGAATATTAAAAGAAAAGAGAGCTGTTATTATTGGAGCTGTCAGTATAGCCCTTGCAGCTACTTTATGGGGAATGGACGGAATTGTTCTTACGCCCGGTTTATATAATTTGGATGCCAAATTTGTGGTTTTTATCCTTCATGCCTTGCCGTTTTTATTAATGAGTTTGTTTTTATATAAGAGAATAAGATATATAAAACACCTCAATCGCAACGAATTGATTTCATTGTTTTTGGTTGCTTTATTCGGAGGGGCTTTAGGGACAATTTTTATAGTAGAAGCTCTTTTTCTGGTAAATTTCAAATCCCTTTCGATAGTGGTGCTTTTACAAAAACTCCAACCTGTTTTTGCCATTATCCTTGCGGCATTGATTTTAAAGGAAAAACCTCATAAACATTTTTTATTTTGGGCTACGATTGCCATTATTGCAGGTTATTTTCTCACTTTCGGATGGCAATTGCCACATGTGGATCGTGACCGGAATACAATTATTGCCGCTCTATTAGCCATTTTAGCTGCTTTTAGCTTTGGAAGTTCTACGGTTTTCAGTAAAAAAATACTTCATAAACTAGATTTTGTGACCGCCACCTATTTCCGGTATGGAATGACGGCATTGATTATGTTTATAATTGTGCTTGTGACCGGTCATTTATTTGATTTTAAATATATGACCGAAAAAAATTGGTGGTTTGTTCTTATAATCATTTTAACCAGCGGATTGGGAGCTATTTTTCTTTATTATTACGGATTAAAAAGGGTCAAAGCCATTCTTTCCACTATTATGGAACTGTTTTTTCCTATTACCGCCATCATTCTCGATTATTATGTAAACGGTCATGTCTTGTCACCGGTTCAATGGATCAGTGCCATAATACTTATTGCGGTCATTATAAAAATAAATTGGGACAATGCACATTCCCCTGACTAATTTATCTATCGGGCAATTATTGCCATTAGTTTTTGTTACCTATTTAGCAGGTTTCCTATATTTACTATTTATTCGCAGATATGATAAATATGAGAAAGAGCCGGTTTCAAAATTGATTTTATTTTCCTTCTTCGGCGGAATTGTTTCCGTGAGTGTAGCTACTTTTCTTTATGTTTTTATTCATCCCAAACAAACTTTTTTTGATGCCGTTTTTCTAGTGGGTTCCGTTGAAGAATTTGCCAAATTGAGCAGTTTTCTGATTTTATATAAGTTTATTAAAAAAGATTTTGATGAAATTGTTGACGGTATAATTTATATAGCGGCATTATCTCTCGGTTTTTCTGTTATTGAGAATTTATTTTATGCAATGGAGTCCGATTATCCTTATAAACTCTTGGCTTTTAGGTTTCTAACGGCGACAATCGGGCATATTGCTTTTTCCGTTTATCTGGGAATAGCTTTGTATATTCATAAGAAGGTTCATAAAAATTATTTGGGTTTGGGCTTGGCTTTTCTGCTTTCTACTTTGGCACATGGATTTTATGACGGTGTAATCTTTCAGCCCGAATTAAATATGTTCTTTCTGCCGCTTTTCCTCTTTTTGATTTGGATGAGTTTCAAATTACTAAAATTGGCTTATGCCTATTCAAAAATGAAACATGAAATGGATAGAAATTCGTTTACTCCCAAAGATAAAGTTTCTTTGAAGTGTTGTCATTGTGGTTCGTCACAAGTCAAAGAGTATGAATTTAAAAAACTCGCTATTTATATATGTGAGTCTTGTAATAATCTTTTAATCGAAACAAATACCTTCCGCAGCTTGATAAAATATTACCGTCCGGTATTAAATAGCAAAAGTTTTTATAAAAATAATTTTCGCTCAGGAAGTTTTTATCTAAATCCACAAGAAACTATCTATTATCACTCTCATAAGAAGAGAATTAATGCAGAATTATCTTCTTTAAAACAATGGTTTGATGTCGAAAATAAAAACGATATAAAAAAGTATCAGAAAAAAATACCCGGCAAAATTTTTAAGTATTTGGGACTACGCTATCTGTGATTTTCTTTCTTTTTTCTGTTTTTCATTTCTTTTTCAACCGTCTTTTTTTGTTATCTTTGAGAACAAAATTATATACCGATGAAATTTGATATTATTATTATAGGAAGCGGTCCCGGTGGTTATGTAACCGCTATTCGTGCCGCCCAATTGGGATTTAATACGGCTGTAGTCGAAAAAGAAAATCTGGGAGGAGTCTGTTTGAATTGGGGATGTATTCCTACCAAAGCTTTATTAAAAAGTGCACAAGTATTTAACGATATAAAACATTCGGCGGAATATGGTATTTCGACAGAAAATGCCACCCCCGATTTTCCTGCGATTATTACAAGAAGTAGGGGAGTAGCAGAGAGTATGAGTAAAGGAGTTGAATTTTTGATGCGTAAAAATAATATTACGGTAATCAATGGGTATGGAAAGGTAATACCGGGTAAAAAAGTAGAAGTCGTAGGAGAGAATGGAGAAGTGTTTTTATATGAAGCCAACCATATTATTATTGCCACGGGAGCAAAAGCGAGATCTTTGCCTTCGATGCCGATAGACGGAGAAAAAATTATAGGTTACCGTCAGGCTATGACTTTAAGCAAGCAACCGGAAAGTATGATTGTCGTAGGTTCGGGAGCGATAGGATTGGAGTTTGCCTATTTTTATCATTCACTCGGTACCAAAGTGACTTTGATAGAATATTTGCCGCGTATTGCTCCTTTGGAAGATGAAGAAGTTTCCAAACAATTGGAACGTTCTTTTAAAAAATCCAAGATTAAGGTAATGACTTCCGCCGAAGTGCTTTCGGTAGATACTACCGGCAAAAAAGCCCTTGCAAAAGTGAAAACAAAAAAAGGAGAAGTGGAAGTTGAAGCGGATATGGTACTTTCTGCCGTAGGAATTGAAGCCAATATTAAAAATATCGGTCTTGAAGAAGTGGGAATTATTACCGAAAAAGGAAAAATTATCGTAAATGATTTTTATGAGACCAATATTCCGGGCTATTATGCGATAGGTGATGTAATCCCTACGCCTGCATTAGCGCATGTAGCATCTGCCGAAGGAATAACTTGTGTGGAAAAAATAGCCGGATTGATGCCCGAACGAATCGATTATAATAATATTCCCGGGGCCATATATACTTCTCCCGAAATATCCTCGACCGGATTAACAGAGAAGCAAGCTGTTGAGGCAGGTTATGAAATAAGAGTGGGAAAATTTCCTTTTACCGCAAGTGGAAAAGCCAAAGCGGCAGGACATCCGGAAGGTTTTGTTAAAGTGATTATCGATAAAAAATACGGTGAGATCTTAGGAGCGCATATGATTGGCTATAATGTAACCGAGCTAATCGCAGAAATCGTTACGGCAAGAAAAGCCGAAGCAACCGGTCACACAATTTTAAAAGCCATTCATCCTCACCCGACAATGAGTGAAGCTATTATGGAAGCTGTTGCCGATGCCTATGATGAAGTGATACATTTATGATAATTATTTTTCTGTTCCTATATAAAAAATGGCTGCCTATAAGACAGCCATTTTTTATAGAAATTTATTTCTTCTAATACTTTTCCACTAATTTAGCAACCAATTCCCTGACAATCGGTTCAGCTGCTTTGGCTGCTTTAAGTACTTCTTTGTGGTTTACTTCTTCAATAAATTCTGCGGTACCCAAATCGGTAATAACAGAAATACCGAATACTTCCATATCCATATGTTTGGCTACAATTACTTCGGGAACGGTAGACATTCCAACGGCATCTCCTCCTACATTTCTTACCATCGTGTATTCGGCCAAGGTTTCAAAAGTAGGCCCTTGTAAACCCAAATACACTCCTTCTTGTATTTTGATATTTTTTTCGGCTGCATAATCTTTAACCACTTTCAGCATCGCTTTGCTGTATGGTTCACTCATATTGACAAATCGTGGTCCGAAACGTTCGTCATTGGGTCCTCTTAACGGATGCTCGGGGAAAAAATTAATATGATCATTGATAAGCATTACATCGCCGATATTAAAACTTGTATTGACACCACCGGAAGCATTGGAAACAATGAGTTTTCTAATTCCCATTTGCCAGAAAACCCGCTCGGGGAAAGTTACTTCTTTCATATTATAGCCTTCATAATAATGAAATCGACCGTTCATTGCGACTATTTTTTTACCATTTAATTCGCCGAATATCAAAGAGCCTTTATGTCCCTTTACGGTTGATACGGGAAAATTGGGAATTTCCTTGTAAGGAATTTCCAATTCCACATCGATATCTTCAACCAAACTTCCCAATCCGCTTCCAAGTACAATTGCATATTCGGGGGTATAATTTACTTTGGATTGTAAAAATTTTGCAGTTTCCAAAGATTTTTCAAATAAATTTTCAGCTGTCAACATATTCTAAAATTTTTTTATTAAACAATTCTTCATTTTCAATTTCCGTTTTGATGGGCAAATAGAAAACAGGCAATCCCGTTTTAACTAACTTTACGTAATCTTTTTCCGTTGTCAGAATGATTTTCCGGTTTCCTTTTAACTTGTCAAAACTGGCTTTGATTTGTTGTACATCCTTTTGTGAATAAGTATGATGATCACCAAATTTTAAGCTATCAAAATTAATACTTTTTTTTGATAAATACTCAAACAAGCTTGCAGGATTTGCAATACCGGTCACAACCAGTACTTCAAATTCTTTTAAATCATCTATTTTTAAATTTTTTTCCTTTCCAATCAGTGTATTTTCATAAGCTATTTTAGAAAAAAAGAGATCTTTACGGAAAAACTTTCTGATTTTGTTTTCAATTTTTTCTCGATCTATCTCTTCGGGAGATTTAGTGACAATTAAAAGATCGGCACGTTTGATTTGGTGTTTGCATTCCCTAAGATTGCCCGATGGAAGAATAAAATCGTCTGTAAACAAATCATGATAAGGAGTTAACACAATATTTAGTCCGGCTTTCACGCTACGGTGTTGATAAGCATCATCAAGCAGGATAATATCCGGTTGAAACCGGTTTATAATTTTTTTAATGCCGGGAACTCTTTTTTCACTCACTGCAAGAATGATTTCGGGAAATTTTTGATAAATCTGAAAGGGCTCATCTCCGATTTTATCGGGTGTAGAGGTATGATCTGCCAAGTAAAATCCTTTTGTTTTGCGTTTATATCCTCTACTGATAACAGCCATTTTATAACGATCTTTCAGTAAACGAATCAAATATTCCACTTGTGGTGTTTTTCCCGTTCCTCCAACGCTTAAATTTCCAATATTTATAATGGGAATATCAAAAGAAGTAACCGGTAATATTTCTTTATCATAGAGAAAATTCCTTAATTCTGTGGTTAAGCCGTAAATGAGGCTAAACGGAAGCAATAAATATTTTCTGATGACTTTTTTCATTTCCAGAATTTTATAATCAGCATTTCTATGAGTAACATCAAAAGGCTTAAAAGCAGGAGGTATTTCCAGGTAATATCTATCGTTTCATTGGTTGTAATTTTCTCTATGGTATTTTTTAGTTGGTCAAACTCTGCGACATTTTTACGCTCCGGCCATAATAGGGTTTTCAATGTATTCTCAATTCGGCTATAATTATAGGCAGCAAATCCCAATGTATCTTTCTTATATACTACTGCATATATACCTGGTTTTTGAGGACTTTCATCTGTTTTTATTCTTATGCGATTCTTGTTTAGGATTTGAAAAGGGATCGTTTCTTCTTCCTCATTAATTAATCTTACCACTTCATCTTGATAAACTTTCTTTAAAGGAACAGACCAACTTGTTTTTTCTCCAACAACAAAATAAGGTTTGTTTTGTTGCTGTTGCCACTTGGCCATTTGGTAGAATACAGGGACGATAAAATATGCTTCATTTTGAAAACCGGAATCTGTAAGGCCGGAAGAAAATAAATATAAACTTCCTTTTGAGTTGTATTTTTGAATGAGTGCTGTTCCGTCGCTTAATCGATATAACCAACCCCGGGAAGGTCTTATTGTAAGATGCTTTTTTATGCGCGGTGTAGAGAAATTTTTCACAGGTTTCAAAAAAATATCTTTAAAAAACGGAGAATGAAAGTTGATTTTATTGAGATACACGGTTGTTGTATCTATTACCGGTAATTTATCTAAATAAATACCTGTTTTTTTCAATTCGTTTTTAAAAATATCCGGAGAATAGGATTTGCCCAGATCAGGGATGATTGCCAAATTTCCATAGTTTTCCAGATAGGCTTTGAATCCGGATAAGCTATTTTGTATAATCGGAATGTGGTATAAAATAATGAGTTGATATTGATTCAAATTAGAATAATCGACTTGATTTATATTCTTTTGGACCAATTCGAATTCGTCTTTTGTATATATTTTGGATAGAAAGTCCGGTATTTCTTTTCCGACGATTAAAATTTTTATTTTTTCGGGTTGATGATAAGTGAAAAATAACCGGTTATCAAAATCAAAGGCTTTATCTTTTACTTCCACTTTTGCATTCAAACGGGGCAAAACCGGAAGTATAATGTCCAGATTATGCCGTAGCGAATCTTTAAAAGAAATTTGTTTTGACCATAAAATCCGGTTACCCGAGCGGATTTTTACAGGTGTTTGCATACTGCTGTCGGTAGCGCTTATCCAAAGTCTGTATGAAAGAGACCTGTTTCTTTTACCCAAAAAAATCAAACTGTCAAGACTGATGTTTTTTATTTTTTTGGAAGGGAATTTATTCTTCAAAAATAAAACATTCGCGGGAAGTAAGCTTGTGTCAATCGTTTCATTAAATACATTTTGATTGTCCGAAAGATAAATAAAAACGGGTCTGTAAGAACTGTCCCTTTGAAGACCGGTCAATCCTTTTTGTAAATTAATTTTATGTCGGGCAGGCTTATAATTTAAATGAATTTGATTATAAAGGTGGTCTTTCAGTTTATCTCCTTTTATATTTGAAAAATTTTCTGTATTGGTAAAAAAATGATAAGTTTTGTTGTCTTCAAGCCATTCGATTAATTGCATTTTCAGATTAAAAAAACGATTGGATTTTTTTTGAGGAAGCGATAAACTCAAAGAATTATCCAAATAGATAATAGATTGTTCTTTTTTTTGTGGAGTAGATTTTTGTTTGGAAAAATTTAAACCTGCAAAAGCGAGAATCAGAAAAAGAAGTGCCATAATCCGTGTAAGAAGAACAAGCATTTCTTTTAGTTTTTTGCTTTTTCTAGATTTTATTTCCAGCTCTTTGAGAAAATTTACATTGGTAAAAAGCTCTTTTTTGTATTTTTTCCATTGTACCAGATGAATAATAACCGGAATCAAAAGAAGAGGAAGAGCATATAATATTTGCGGATGAAGAAAACTCATTCACTGATGATTTTTCCGTCTTTCATAATGATTTTCCGATCTGACATTTCTGCCAGCTCTTCATTATGGGTAACGATGACAAAGGTTTGATGAAAACGGTCCCGTAAATCGAAAAATAATTTATGAAGTTGCTTGGCATTTTCAGAGTCAAGATTTCCACTGGGTTCGTCAGCCATAATGACTGCCGGATTATTGATTAAGGCTCTTGCCACAGCCACCCGTTGCTGTTCTCCTCCCGAAAGTTTGGCCGGTTTATGATCTTTTCTTTCCGATAAACCCAATAAATCCAATAATTCTGCGGCCTTTCGGTCGGCTTCCTTTTTGTTTACCCCGTTGATATAGGCAGGAATGGCCACGTTTTCCAGGGCTGTAAATTCAGGAAGTAATTGGTGGAATTGAAAAATAAATCCGATATTTTTATTTCGAAAGTGAGAAAGCTCTTTGTCATTGAGTTTTTTTAAATCTTTTCCATTTATTTGCAATTGATAATCGGAATTGGAAGGTTTGTCCAAAGTGCCCAAAAGTTGCAAAAGTGTGGTTTTTCCCGCTCCGGAAGGACCGACAATAGCCACCACTTCGCCTTTGTTTATATTTAAATCAATGTTTTTTAGAACTTCGAGGTTTCCGTATTTTTTATATAAATTTTTGGCTTGTATCATTTTATTGGATATAAACACAAATTTACATCAAAAATTTATTCTTTTTCTTTCTTTAATTTGTTTGCCAATTCTTCCAAGAGGAAATATTGAGCCGGATTGATTTTTTCTTTTGCTTCATGCAGATCAAACCACTCGCCCTTATCCACTTCGGGGAAAACCGCTTTTTTACCGCTTCGTGGCGGCCATTCCATTTCAAATGTATTACTTTTAAGTTTGGCAGGGTCAAAATCTCCTTTCACGCCCCAAGCATAGATTATTTTTCCTCCTTTTTGTTTAACGGGAGTGAGGGGGATTGTTTTTTCAGGAGTGATTTGTATTCCGGTTTCTTCATGAAATTCGCGCAAAGCGGCATGATATGCATCTTCGGTTTCATCGATTTCCCCTTTGGGAATGCTCCATGTATGGAGATCTTTGTTTTTCCAAAAAGGACCACCCGGATGCACGAGAAAAAATTCGGGCTTGTTTTGATGGATGCGATATAATAAAATTCCGGCGCTTTTTTTAGGCATATTTTTTTTCTTAACTTTCAAAAATACAAATGTTTTCTCAGAAAAATAGCCTTAGCATAAAGTTGGGAGTAAAAGGCAATGGATAAATAAAATCTTGATTTAACTCATCATACAAAGTATTTTTTCCATTAATGCTCACACCGATGGGAGTGTGGTTGTTATAGATGTTTCTCAATGAGAATCCGGTTTTCAAACGGATATTCTTTTTCGAACATAAAACGGTTTGGTAAGCAAAGGAAAAATTGAGCTGATGAAAAGCCGGGAGACGTGCTTCATTGATATGATCTTCATCCAGATATCCGTTGATGATTTTTGTATAGGGAGTTCCCGATCGGTACATCCATGAGAAGCCGGTTTGGAAATGCTTAAAATTATAAATTGCAGAAATATTAAAGCTGTGTTCCACCTGTTGGGATGAAGCAAAATATTTTCCGCGATTAATTCGTTCAAATTTTTCTTTGGATTGTAAATAGGCATATTTCATCCATAAATTAATGTGTTTCCATTTCTTTTTGACAAAAAAGTCGATTCCGTAGCTTTTACCGGTTCCTTTTTGAAATTGATTGTCTTGGTCAAACAAATGCCCCAAATATAAACTTGACAGATTATCAAAACGATTAAAGTAAATATCGGTATTGATCAGCCAATTCCTTTTTTGGTAAATGCTTGTTTGTGTAATTTGCTTTCTTAATAAAGGATAGAAAGCTTCTCCGTCGGCCAAGCGCCATAAACGCCCTTTGTAATAATAATTATTGCTGTTGAAAGTTTCGTTTATTTGGAATATATCCTGACGTTGTTGCTCATATGTCAATTGAAAATTCCAATGCTTGGATTGCCGGTAATGAATAGATAGCAAAGGATCGGCATATATTTTTTTTAAATTGGTATAATAGGAAAATTTGCTGCCTGCCAAAAAAGTAAATTCTCCAAAGATGTATTTATCGGTCAAATAAAAATGATGTGTCCAAGTTTCGGCATTTTGTGTTTCGAGATGATAAAAAATATCTTTGTATTCCTTAAAATCCAAGTTTAATTTTTTATTATAGGAATGAAACCCGAAATCCAAATGATGTTTTTGAATTTTATAGGAAAAATCCGATTGAAAATGGTAGCTGCGAATATCATTTGACTTATCGATAAAAGTAGTGAAATTTATGGCGGGTTCATAAGTTTTATGATGATAATACAGGTTATAATAAGTATAATAAAGCCCGAAACTTTTTTTTAATTTCCCTTGATTTTTCCATGTAATGGCAGCTCCTTCATTATTGGAGATAGTTAAATAATTATGTTCTTCATCTCCGGGATTAATGTTATTTTCAAACCGGTTTTGAATTATTAAGAAGTTTATTTTGATATAGTTTTTTTCGTTAGGATAATAATTGGCCGTAATATCCATATCTCCATAACGATAATTTTCACGGTCGATTTGTAATCCGTAGAAAGCTTTTTCCTGATACTTTTCAAAAGTAGAAGTTTTTAAAATATTTTCATAAGACCTTCTGGCCGAAAAAATAATTCCCAATTTTCGATTCCAAAGCGGAATTTCACTGATTATATCGGCATCAAGACCGTTTACTCCGGTGTTTACCTTTATTTTTTCAGGGACTGCATCTGTAGTATTTATAGCCATTACGCTGCTCGTGAAATTATTAAATTTCAAAGGCACTCCTTTGTAAAAATAATCGATTTTTTGACTGGTATTCGGATTAAAAGGTGAAATCATCCCGAATAAATGCCCGCGGTGGTAGATGGGAATACCATTCCATAATATGCGGTTATAGTCTGATTTTCCACCATGGACATTCAGATTTACAGCACTTCCATCAAAGCTATATACTCCGGGGAGTTGTTGTATCCCGTGAAACACATCCGCATCAATATTTCCCGGAATAAGCCCTAATTTTTTGAGATTAAGCTCAAAATAACCGGAGCTTTTCAAGCTGATTCCTTTTACGAGGAAAGAACGAATCATAACACTGTCCAGAGTTATGTTATGGTCTAGGTCGAGATAATAAAAACGGCTTGAAATTTTATGAAAAACAACATCTGTACTGTAAGTAATTTCTTGTAGAATTTCATCTAAATTGGATGTGTGAGAATTAATATTTACCAAAATGGGATCAAATTCTTTGTTGGGATAGGAAAATTTTACTTGAAAATTTTTTTCCAGGTCTTCCAATACTTCCGGCAATGGCACATTGGAATATTGATAATCCTTTTGCTGTGCAGAAAGAATATGCAAACTAAATACCAAGTATATGAAGAGAAAAAATCGCATTAATTATCAGAATACAATAGGATTAAATTTCCTTCTTTTTTATATGAAATTCCCATAGGTTTTAGAACCGTTTGAAGAGAGAGTTTTAAATTGTCTTTTGGGAATCCTCCTGTAATGAGGGTGGTTGTGTCTATTTTTTGTGTGTCAAAGCGGATATGGTAGATTTTTGAAAGCTCGTTTAAAACAGTTCCCAGGCTTTGTCTTTTATAATTATAAATATGATGTAGCCATTCCGGTTCGGACCAGATGGTTTGTATCTCTTCCGGTCGATTATTCAATATAGCGATTCCCTTTCCGGCTGTTAAAAGAAAATCTTTTTTACCGGTTGTTTCCACTATTACCTTCCCTTCAAAACAAATTACCTGAAAAAGATGATCGTTACTTTCCACTTCAAACTCGGTTCCTACAACTTTCACAATACCGTGTTTTGTTTTGACGATGAAATCTCCTCCTTTTTTTACCTTGAAATAGGCTTTCCCTGTTAAAAGAACTTCTCTTTTTTTATGCCATTTTTTCGGATTGTATTTTATTTCCGCATTCGCAAATAATATTACCTCAGAACTGTCGGGGAGAAGGAGGATCTTGTTTTGAGCAGTTTCATTCCGGAATCTTACTCCCTTATTATTTGCTATAATTTTAATGAATAAAAAAAGAAGTAAAACAGCTGCAACAGAGGAGAAAGCCATTTTAAAACTAGCTCTTCGGGAATTATTTTGTTGGGGTTTTGTTTTGATTTCAGTTTGGAGATTATTCCATATTTTCTTTTTGCTTTTCTCAACTTTTCCCAATAATTCAAACCCATTTCTGATTTTAAGAAACTGCAAATACTCTTCTTTTGTCAGTTGTTTTTGTAGAGTTTCGTCAGTGATATTTCCTTCCAGCCAATCGGCTAATAATTTGTCTTTGTCTGTAATTTTCATTCCATTCTAGATACTTATTTATTATATAACGATTAAAGTTATTTATACCCTGTATGTTTTATAAATTTCCTAAATATTTTTTTACCACTTTGAGGGCACCGTTCATTCTTTGTTCGACGGTTTTGACTGAAATCCCCAGAATTTCGGCGATTTCCCTGTATTTTTTCTTTTCAAAACGGCTTAGTTCAAATACTTCTCTTTGTTTTTCGGTCATTTGATTAAAAGCATATTGTATTTTTTGAAAAAACTCTTCCTCAATCAGTAAAAATTCCGGAGTTTCTTTTATATGATCCTCCTTAGTGTTATGCTGTTCATATTTCCGGATTACTTTTTTATGTTTTACAGCATCCAAAAACAGCCTGTTTGCAATGGTAAATAAAAAAGATTTGGCTTTATTTGCTTGCACTTTATGACAGTTATCCCATAATCTGATAAAACTTTCCTGCGCCAAATCTTCGGCTTCCTCCACATCACGTGTTTTAAAAATTAAAAAACGCAACAAGTCGTCAATATAGGTTTGGTAAACCTTCTCAAATATATATTTCAGACAGAGATTGTTTTTCATCGATGGGGATTTCAACCGTAAAATTACATATTTTAATCGAAATATAAATTTTGTCATTTTTTATATAGGGTATTTTTGAGGGGTTCTCGTTGTATGTATGAAACGGATGTTAATCCGAAATTAAAATTATTAACTTTAAAAAAATGAAAACAATGAAAAAATTAATTGCTTTATCCATGATGACGGTATTTTTCTTTGGGCTAACAAGTTGTGATAAAAATGAAGATATCACCGATGCCAAAGCCAAATTTACCGTAAAAGAAAAAACGGCCGATAAGCCGGTAGCTACCAAAGCTAGTATTGGAACTTTCACTTTTACCAAAGCGGTGATAGGAATCAGTAAAGTGGATTTCGAAGTCGAAGCCAATACCAATGATGATGAATTGGAATTTGAATATGAAGGAAGTTATTCTTTTGATATTCTTACCGGAACTTCCACACCGCCGCTTCCTTATGTTGAGATAGAACCCGGTACTTACCATGAATTGGAAGTAAAAGTAGACCGTACTTTACCCAGTGGAAGCTCATTGGAAATCAGCGGGACTTATACAATTGCAGGGATGAGTTATGATTTTGAATTCACTTCTACACTCGATGAAGATTATGAAATAGAAAATAATATTGGTGTACAAGTAGATCCTAATTCTACCGTAACCTTTACTCTTTATATTGACTTACCGAATTTATTTAACGGAGTAGATTTTGCTTTGGCCCAACTCGGTCCGAATAATATCATTCAAATCAATGCCAATTCAAATTCCAATTTTGCCGAATTAATAGAAAATAACTTTAATAATGCTTTGGATTTTGATGATTAGGTTAGGTTTGGTTTAATAGAAAAAGGGCAGCCCGCGGGCTGCCCTTTTTTGCTAGATATAAATATTTACATTCCTTTGAGTTCCTGTACTACTTTGGTCAAAGCAGATTTGGCATCGCCAAAAAGCATGGAGGTTTTCGGATTATAGAATAATTCATTTTCAATTCCGGCGTAACCGGGTTTCATACTTCTCTTATTTACAATGATATTTTTGGCGTCTTCAACATTTAATATAGGCATACCGTATATCGGGCTGGAAGGATCATTTTTTGCCGCCGGATTGACTACATCATTGGCACCGACTACCAGAACGACATCGGTATTTTTGAATTCGTTGTTTATATCGTCCATATCCACCAATTTGTCATAATCTACATTGGCTTCGGCCAATAACACATTCATATGACCGGGCATACGACCGGCAACAGGGTGTATGGCATATTTCACATCAATTCCTTTTTTGGAAAGTAGTTCTTCAAGTTCATGCAATACGTGTTGTGCCTGGGCAACAGCCAGTCCATACCCCGGAACGATAATTACCTTGTTGGCATAATTGAGTAAAATGGCTGCATCACTCGGTCCGGCTTCTTTTACATTTCCCTGAATTTTTGTTCCGCTTCCGGCTGCGGCATTACTTCCTTCTCCAAAAGCACCGAAGATTACAGAGGTCAATGAACGGTTCATCGCCTTGGTCATGGCAATTGTCAAGATGGTTCCTGCGGATCCTACTAAAATTCCACCGGTAAGCATCGCCATATTATCATAAAGGAAACCGCCAAATGCCGCTGCCAATCCGGTAAAGGAATTAAGCAAGGAAATAACTACGGGCATATCCGCTCCTCCGATAGGAAGAACAAATAAAACGCCATAAAGAAGGGATAATGCAAAAAGGGCATATATATAAGCGGGGTTTGCTACACCTGTATAAATAATGTATGCTCCCAAGGCTATAATAAGAATAGCCATGAGGGTATTCAAAATATTATATGAAGGTAAGCGAACAGGTTTACGCATTTTGCCGCTTAATTTTGCCCAGGCAATCATACTTCCTGCAAAAGAAATACTCCCTATTACCATTCCGGCTATCACCATAAACATTTTTCCGGGATTCCCCACATTATGATGGAATTCCAATAAACCGATAAGGGCTGCTGTGGCTCCTCCCATTCCGTTAAAAAACGAAACAAGCTCAGGCATTTTGGTCATTTCCACTTTAACGGCGATTCCCCAACCAATAATGGTTCCTATTGCAATGGCTGTAAAAATTAATGCATAGACAAAACCGGGCACCTTAATCTGTGCCGTATGCGGATATATAAAAATAGTTGCAAGAATAGCAAGTGTCATTCCAAAGGCCGCAATCAAGTTTCCTTTTCTGGCGGTTTTGGGGCTTCCGAGCATTTTCAGTCCGATAATAAATCCGACGGAAGCTACTAAATAAGCTAAATTCAATAAAAAAGTTTCCATTATTTTTTCGTTTTAAACATGTCCAACATTCTATCAGTTACTACAAAACCTCCCACTACGTTTAGTGTTCCGAGTATGACAGCCAAAAATCCGATGGCCATTCCCAATTTGTTTGAAGGTTCCATATGAAGCATTACCAAAATGGCTCCGATGATCACTACTCCGTGTATCGCATTGGCTCCGGACATCAAAGGAGTATGCAGAACAGCGGGAACATGTCCGATAATTTCTACCCCTACAAATATCATCAATATCACGATATAGATCATTTGCAGGTTCTGATTGAAAAATTCAAGTATGTCATTCATAATCAAGTATTTAATTTAATTTGGTTTCTTTTTTTTATTTGTTTTTTAAAAATACGATTTTTTTTCTTTCCATTTTTGTTTTACCTCTTAATTTTTAATAGAAATAATGAAATATAGCCATGAAATATAATTTTATAAGAATAAAAAGAAAAGTTTTATATTTACCCGGCATTAATCATTCGTATTTAATTAATGAAAAAAAATATCTTTTTAACACCTTTTCAAAAGTTCGCTAAAACAGAAAGTTTTGCGGGAATTTTACTTTTTATTGCTACCATTATTGCTTTATTATGGGCCAATTCTCCATATGCGGATTCCTATCGGCAATTATGGCAAATTAAAGTAGGTTTCAATTGGGAAAATTTCGAATTAAAAAAGCCTTTAATTTTATGGATTAATGACGGATTGATGGCGATTTTCTTTTTTCTAATCGGTTTGGAATTAAAAAGGGAATTATTGGTAGGCGAGATAAATACACTAAAAAAAGCGGCTTTTCCTATGGTGGCTGCCCTAGGAGGGATTATTGTTCCTATTCTTTTTTATTTTACTTTAAATCAAAACCCGGAAACTGCCGGAGGATGGGGAATTCCCATGGCAACCGATATAGCATTTGCATTGGCAATCCTCAGTTTATTAGGGAAAAGAGTTCCTCTTAGTCTAAAAGTTTTCCTTACGGCATTTGCAATTATTGATGATTTGGCAGCT
Source organism: Flavobacteriales bacterium (assembly GCA_027061855.1). Lineage (GTDB taxonomy): Bacteria > Bacteroidota > Bacteroidia > Flavobacteriales > Flavobacteriaceae > JALSPZ01. The sequence continues at coordinate 40,941 of JAMOVT010000070.1, read as the reverse complement.
GTATCCGTGATTGCTTTGTTTTATACGGAAAAATTAGATATTATATTATTAATTACCGGACTGATTATCATCTTTCTTTTGGCGGTATGGTACAAGAAAAGGTCGTATTCTCCATTACCGGGAATTCTTGCAGGTGTTATTGCCTGGTTTTTATTTCTGAAAGCGGGAATTCATCCTACCATTGCCGGAGTTTTATTGGCTTTTACCATTCCCATTCAAAGAAAAATGAATATTACACGATTTTCTAATGAAATGAGCAAAATTGCAGACAAACTTGAAGAGGAAACCAACCGGTCTTGTGGGCTGTTGACCAATAATGAATTAAAACGCTTGGAGCAGATAAAAATTTTGATGAACGAAGTAAAATCCCCTTTACAATCCTTGGAACAGAAATTACATGCGCTGGTGGCTTATTTTATTTTGCCGGTTTTTGCTTTTGCTAATGCCGGTGTGTCCTTAAATATGAATGCGGATTATGATTTTTCATTGATCAAAAATATTGTAATCAGTCTATTTATCGGGAAATTCACAGGGGTCTTTCTTTTTTCTTATTTAGGGTTGAAATTAAAACTTACGGATATGCCGAAAGGGATGAGTTTCAGGCATTTATTTGGTATTTCGGCACTTGCAGGAGTAGGCTTTACCATGTCTATTTTTATTGCCACACTGGCTTTCAGAGGGAATGAGATTTTAATAGATTCCTCAAAAGTCGGGATTATAATCGGCTCCTTTCTTGCAGGTTTAACGGGTTATCTCATTTTGAGATTTTTCAGTAAACCGGATTAATTGGCCATTTTGCTGATGAAATGAATACGGAACAACCGTAATTCTTCATCTTCATATTCACCTTCAAATTCTTCCATTGCCAAACTTATTTTATCGGAATCGGCTTCCATAAAATAATCGTGTAACTCTTCCAATTGATCCTCATCAAAAATTTCATCCAGATAATACTCAATATTTAATTTGGTTCCCATATAAACAATGCGCTCCATTTCTTTGAGTAATTCATCCATTGTAAGTCCTTTGGCCGCGGCAATATCATCCAGCGGGATTTTTCTGTCCGTACTCGTAATGATGAAGATTTTTAATGCGGAACGGTTGGCCGTAGATTTTACAATGAATTCATCGGGGCGGATAATGTCGTTGTCTTCAACATATTTTTGGATTAATTCTACAAAAGCTTTTCCGAATTTCTTTGCTTTTCCTTCCCCCACGCCATAAATTTTGGCCAGTTCTTCAATGCTTACAGGATATTTCAATGCCATATCTTCCAGAGAGGGTTCTTGAAAAATAATATAAGGAGGAACTCCTTTTTGTTTGGCAACATCCTTCCGTAATGATTTGAGCATTTTTAAAAGTTTCTCATCAGCGGCGCCGGTTTTTCCGGAGGTAGTAACAGAAGTGGTTGCTTCATCATATTTATGGTCCTCCGCCATCATAAAGGAAGTAGGATTTTTAAGAAAATCTCTTCCTTTGTCGGTAAGTTGCAATACACCGTAATTTTCAATTTGTTTTTTAAGAAGATTCGCTACCAAAATTTGACGGATTAAAGACATCCAAAAATGTTCGTCTTTATTTTTTCCACTTCCGAAAAAGGACTGTTTATGTGTATTATGAGAGGTGATCAGTGCTGTTTCTTTTCCGGTTAAGGTATTGATTATATCTTTGATTTTATAAATTTCATTGGTTTTATCAACTATATCCAATACTTTGTAAACTTCTTCTTTGGCTTCGACTTTTTTCTTCGGATTACGGACATTGTCATCCATATCTCCTCCGGGATCTTTTTCGGGATCAAATTCTTCACCGAAATAATGCAAGAGAAATTTTCGTCGAGAGATAGCCGTTTCTGCATATGCTACCACTTCATCGAGTAGGGCGGAGGCAATTTCACGTTCGGAAATCGACTTGTTTTGGGTGATGAATTTTTCCAGTTTTTCCATATCCTTGTAAGAATAGAAAGCCAAACAATGGCCTTCACCGTCATCACGTCCGGCACGTCCGGTTTCCTGGTAGTAACTTTCCAAACTTTTGGGCATGTCATAATGGATAACATAACGGACATCCGGTTTGTCGATTCCCATACCGAATGCAATGGTGGCTACCACGACATCGGCGTCTTGCATCAAAAACATATCTTGATGTTTGGCACGGGTTTTACTATCCAATCCTGCATGATAGGGAATAGCATTAATTCCGTTTACTTGTAATGTTTGGGCCAATTGCTCGACGGTTTTTCTACTCAAAGCATAAATAATTCCCGATTTTCCTTCTCTTTGCTTGATAAAACGAATCAGTTCTTTGTCTACATCTTTTGTTTTGGGGCGTACTTCATAAAATAAATTTGGCCTGTTAAAAGATGCTTTAAAGACATTGGCATCTTGAATCTGTAAGTTTTTTAAAATATCTTCTTGCACTTTTGTAGTAGCCGTGGCCGTCAATGCAATTACAGGTAAATCCGGATTGATATTGTTGATAATGTTTCGCAAATTTCCATATTCCGGACGAAAATCATGTCCCCATTCCGAGATACAATGTGCTTCGTCTATTGCGATAAAAGAGAGGTTTACACTTTTGAAAAATTCGACATTTTCTTCTTTTTTGAGTGATTCGGGGGCAACATATACCATTTTGGTCACTCCCGAACGGATGTCATCCATTACCTTACGGGTTTCTCCTTTATTAAGAGTGGAATTGAGCAAGTGTACAATTCCTTTGTTTTCTGAAATTCCACGAAGGGCATCGACTTGATTTTTCATCAAAGCAATTAAAGGAGAAACAACAATCGCCGTTCCTTCTTTTAAAAGTGCGGGTAATTGATAAGTCAAGGATTTTCCACCTCCGGTAGGCATCACGGCAAAGGTATTACGATTATCCATAATACTTTGTGTGACCTCCTCTTGTAATCCTTTGAATTGGTCAAACCCAAAATATTTTTTTAAGGCTTTTTTTAAAGCGGCTTTATCTTCGTTCGTCATTTTTTATTTATAAATTGAAATACTAAATTAAACAAAAAAGTACTTTTTTAATCTACTATATGTATGAAATTTAATATTAACTTTGCAATACACATTTGTTGAGAGGGACAATTGTATAATCAAATATAATATTTTTTTCAATTGGAAAACAATAAAAAAGATAAAATTTTACAAATTGCACGTGAAACGATACGCACGGAATATGAAGCTTTGCAAAATCTGGAACGGGAACTCGATGAGGAATTTGCCAAGGCGGTAGCACTTATCTTGCAGTCTGAAGGGCGTTTGGTAGTAACGGGAATAGGAAAAAGTGCTAATGTAGCCACCAAGATAGTTGCTACTCTAAACAGTACAGGAACTCCTGCTATTTTTATGCACGCTTCTGATGCAGTGCATGGAGATCTGGGAATTATTCAGAAAGACGATGTCGTACTGGTATTGTCCAAAAGTGGAAATACTCCCGAGATAAAGGTTTTGCTGCCATTGATTAAAAGTTTTGGCAATCCGATTATCGGTATGACTTCTTCAAAAGATTCTTTTTTGGCCAAGCAATCCGATTTCCTTCTTTATACACCCGTTGAGAAAGAAGCTTGCCCGAATAACTTGGCTCCGACTACCAGTACCACTCTTCAAATGGTTATGGGAGATGCTTTGGCAGTGGCTCTTTTGCATCATAAAGATTTTAAAGAAAAAGATTTTGCTAAATATCATCCGGGTGGAAGCTTGGGAAAAAAACTCTATTTACGAGTTGCCGATATAGTAAGTAATAATGAAGTACCCGTTTCTTCACCTTCCGATAATTTGAAAGATGTGATTGTAGAAATTACAAAAAAAAGAATGGGAGCAACTACAATATTGAATGAAAAAAATGAAATTGTGGGAATCATTACCGACGGTGATGTAAGAAGGATGCTGCAAAAAACAAAAGATGTATCTGCTGTTTTTGCCAAAGATTTGATGAGCTCTTCACCCAAAACCATTTCTATGGATGCGATGGCGGTAAAAGCTTTGAAAAAAATGAGAGAAAATAATATCAGTCAATTAATTGTGGTTGACGAAGAAGGAACTTATAAGGGGATGATACATCTGCATGATTTACTTAAAGAAGGTTTGATATGAGTGAACAACAAGAAATGACAATCATTGATCATCTGAGGGATCTTCGCAAATTTTTGATGCACTCGATTATAGCTATTTTAGTCGGTGCCGTTATTGTGGGTTTAAATATTAAATTTGTTTTTGACCATATTATTTTTGCTCCTAAAAATCCGGATTTTATCACTTATCGTCTGCTTTGTAAGGTAAGTGAAGCGCTTTGCATAAAAGAAATTCCCATTACTATCACCAATATGCAGATGACGGGTCAATTTTCGGCTCATATTTGGACCTCGATAGTATTAGGGATTATCATTGCATTTCCATATATTTTATATGAATTATGGAAATTTATTCGACCTGCACTCTATGAACATGAGAGGAAATACGGTATACTTTTTATTGTGGTCAGTTCCTTTCTATTTCTTTTGGGAGTACTTTTCGGATATTATATCATTACACCTTTGTCCGTGAATTTTTTTGGAAATTATCAAACTTCCAATGAAATTACCAATATGATTAAGCTTTCCTCTTATTTATCTATGATTCGTTCTACGGTATTGGCTAACGGAATTGTCTTTGAACTGCCGGTAATTATTTACTTTTTAGCTAAATTCGGCTTGGTTAGTTCGGATTTTTTAAAGGAAAACAGAAAATATGCCATTGTTTTGGTGTTGATTTTAGCCGCTTTTATTACTCCTCCGGATATTATTAGTCAAGTGATTGTAGCGATTCCTTTATTGATTTTGTATGAAGTCAGTATTTATATTGCCAAATGGGTGGAGAAAAAACCGGGAACAGATCTAATTCAATCGAAATAATTATGAAACTGAAAACCGAAAATTTAGTCAAAAAATATGGTTCCAAAGAAGTGGTAAAAGGAGTTTCCCTGGAAGTGGAGCAAGGAGAGATAGTGGGACTTTTGGGGCCTAACGGGGCCGGAAAAACCACTACCTTTTATATGGTGGTGGGGCTTATCAAACCCAATAGCGGCAGAGTATTGCTTGATGATATAGATATCACCGAATTTCCAATGTATAAAAGAGCGCAAATGGGAATTGGTTATTTGGCCCAGGAAAATTCTGTTTTCAGGGATTTGAGTGTAGAAGACAATATTAAAAGTGCATTGGAATTTACCCCTTTAAGTAAAGAAGAACAAAAGAAAAAATTGGAAGAACTTCTGGACGAATTCGGTTTACAGGAAAAACGCAAACGTTTGGGAAAATTACTTTCGGGTGGTGAACGAAGAAGAACGGAAATAGCACGTGCCTTGGCTTCCAATCCCAAGTTTATTTTACTCGATGAACCTTTTGCCGGGGTAGATCCTATTGCCGTAGAAGATATTCAGCAAATTGTCGCAAAACTTAAAGATAAAAACATAGGAATTTTAATCACCGATCATAATGTGCAGGAAACCCTTGCCATTACCGATAAAACCTATCTTTTGTTTGAAGGAAAAATTCTCAAACACGGTACTCCCGAAGAGTTAGCTGCCGATGAAGTGGTGAGAAGAGTATATTTAGGACAAAATTTTGAATTGCGAAAAAAGAATAAATAACTGACAATATAGCAGAGTATATTATTTTGTATAATTCTTGCTCATAAAATATCAAAAATTAATTATGCCAGAAAAACAACCAGAACAAAAAAAACATAAAGCGGGATTTGTAAATATTGTAGGTAATCCCAATGTAGGAAAATCTACTTTTCTCAATGCCGTGGTAGGAGAGGAGTTGGCTATTACTACTCCCAAAGCCCAAACCACAAGACATCGTATTTTGGGAATTGTCAATGATGACGATTACCAAGTGATTTTTTCGGATACTCCCGGAATTATCAAACCTGCTTATGAGTTGCAAGAATCCATGATGGATTTTGTAAAAGAATCCTTTGAAGATGCCGATGTTCTGCTATATATGGTAGAAGCGGGAGAAAAAGATTTGAAAAACGAAGAGTTTTTTGAAAAATTAAAAAATGCCGAAGTTCCGGTTTTGCTCTTGATAAATAAAGTTGATCAAACCGATCAGGAGAAACTTAACGAGATGATTGATTTTTGGCAAAAAAAACTTCCCAATGCCAAGATTTTTCCTATTTCTGCCTTACATCAATTCGGAATAAACGAAGTCTTTAACGAGATTTTAAAACACTTGCCCGAATCTCCTCCTTATTTTGACAAAGACCAGTTGACCGATAAATCGGAGAGGTTTATTGTCAATGAAAAAATCAGGGAAAAAATATTAAAATATTATAAAAAGGAAATTCCTTACTCTGTCGAAGTGGATACCGAGGAATTTATTGATGAAGGCGACCGCATTCGCATTCGTTCGGTAATTTATGTGGAAAGAGATTCCCAAAAAGGAATTATTATCGGGCACAAAGGAGAAGGTTTAAAAAAAATCGGGACCGAAGCCCGGAAAGATCTTGAAAAATTTTTCGGAAAGAAAATATACTTGGAATTATATGTCAAAGTAAATAAAGATTGGCGAAAAAAAGATGCCCAATTGAGAAGATTCGGTTATAAAAATTAATATTTTTCACAATCAATAAATATTTAGCTTGCCGTTTTTGGCAGGCTTTTTTTATTTACCTACATTTTTGAAAATATAAAAAAATAAAATTATATTTGTTGAGTTATAATTTAAAAGGTTATTTATCAGTCATTTACATAAATTAATAAATTTATTTTATTTTTAATTGTATTTTCTCTTTTTGGATTTATGCAAGTATGTAATTTGATTAGAGATAACCGGTTTTATTTGCCTGCATATAAGTTTTACAAATTTGATTATTTAAGTAAAAAAATAGCGCCGGTATTTGGAATACTAAAACATTTATAATGAAAAATTGACTGCCGGAATTTATATAATTAAACTCCAAACGGATAATAATTTTAAAAACACGAATGTTCTATTGATAGATTAAATAAACCTTACAAATTTAAAGTTATGAAATATTTATCTTTTTTCTTCCTTTTTATAATTTTTCCGGTTTACGGAACAAATTATTATGTATCGAAAAACGGGAACGACAACAATACAGGATTAAGTACCGAAAATGCGTTTTTTACCGTTTCAAAATTATTGAACACTTTGCAGCCAGGTGATACAGGCTTTATTTTGGAAGGAACCTATCAACTTAATCAAAGTACTCAAATATCAGGGGAAGAACAAAACCCAATTTCTATTAAAGCTTATGAAAATCAAGAAATTATTTTGGAAGGGACTGGAAATACTTCAACCGGTGGGCGATTCAGAATTCGGCATAATTGGTATTATATTGAAGGACTCGAATTTAAAAACGGTGATGCAGGAATAACTCTCACTAGAGGAGCTTCTAATAATATTATAAACAATTGTGCTGTTCACGATTGTTATTATACCGGCATTTATATAGCCGATGATGCTTCAAATAATTTAATAATCAATTGTGATGCCTATAATATGTATGATAGCGGCACCAACGGTGGAAATGCTGACGGTTTTGGTGTAAACGGACAAAATTCTCCCCCCGGTCCGGGAAATAAATTTGTAAACTGCCGTGCTTGGAATAATTCTGATGACGGATTTGATGTTTGGAAAGCCGGTTATCCGGTCGAATTTGAATCTTGTTTATCCTATAATAACGGAAATCATGATGGCGACGGGAACGGTTTTAAGCTGGGAATAAATTTAACACAGGAAGATCAACATGTCTTAAAAAAATGTATCGCCTGGAATAACCGGCAAAACGGATTTGATTATAACGACACGGAAGTTTCACAAGTATTATATAATTGTACGGCTTATAATAATAGTAGAAATTATAAATTTTCCAATATCAATGGAAGTCCCGGTATTCACGATATACAAAACTGTATTTCTGCCATTACACAAAACAGTGACATTCTTTTACAAACTATTATCGAGCAAAAAACAAATTCATGGAATTTGATCGATCCTAATGATACAAATATTGTCGATGATAATTTTATAAGCACTGATGATACAACAATAACAGGTGAAAGAAATACGGACGGAACCATTCCGGACAGTGATTTTTTAAAATTAAAATCAACCAGTATTTTTATCGATGTAGGTGTAAATGTAGGCCTAATTTATAACGGTAACGCCCCCGATTTGGGAGCTTTTGAGAGTGATTATACATCAGTAATAAGTGGAAATAATCCAATTTCAATAAAAATATATCCTAATCCGGCAAAGCATTTTATTTCAATTAAAAAAGAGTTTCAAATAAATGGAGAAATTTTTATTTATGATATAAAAGGAAGGCTTATTTTAAAGCAACCGGTAAATAAAAAACAAAATCTTTTACAGGTGAATGTTACAGGTTTAAAAAACGGATTGTATTTGATGCAAATAACCAATTCCGGCCATACAATTTTGAATGCCAAATTTTTAAAAACCCCTTAGATTTTTTTATCAAAAATTTTATGCATAAAAATAGAACCCGGAGGGTTCGAATACTTATAAAAAGATAACTTCCTGTATCTCACATGCGACCCCGAAGGGGTCGTATAAAATTCTACCAATATTTTGTGTCATGTATATGGAATCCCTTTGGGATTATAACTATGTTAAAAATAATATTTTTATATCCTTGCTTTTAACATTTTTTAATATTAAAATTGATTGCCACTTTTAAATTTACTTTATTATTATCCACACTTCTTTTTATAAAAGAATCTTTTCAAAAAGGCTAAAATATAATCCTTGTATTTTTCAAAAATTGGTATATTAGCAGGAAATTTTTTTAAAACTATGGAAAACGGTTATATTCAGGAGAATGATCAGAAGCAATTGATGGGGCATCCCGTCGGTTTGTTTGTTTTGTTTTTTACCGAAATGTGGGAGCGTTTCAGTTATTACGGAATGCGAGCTTTATTGATTTTGTTTCTTACGGCAAAAATCCTCGAAGGAGGATGGGAATGGGAGAAAAAAGAGGCTTATGCTTTATACGGCTGGTACGTAATGCTGGTTTATTTTTTGCCGATGTTAGGAGGATGGCTTGCCGATAACAAATGGGGGCATGTGAAAACCGTTATCATAGGAGCTGCTATCATTACCGCCGGACATGCAGCTTTGGCCATTGCCGATATGGATTTGGGTATGAATTTAAATTTTGTCTTTTATATAGGCTTATTGCTACTGGTATTCGGGACCGGGCTTTTTAAACCCAATATGTCTTCTATTGTAGGGAAAATGTATCCGCCGCATAGCAAGAAAAAAGACGGAGCCTATACTATTTTTTATATGGGAGTAAATTCCGGAGCTTTTATAGGAACACTCTTGGTAGGTTGGATTGGAGAGCATTACGGATGGAAATTCGGATTTGGGCTGGCAGGAATTTTCATGTTTTTCGGCCTGTTACAATTTTATTTTGCACGGAATATATTCGGAGAAGCGGCTAATAAACCTCAACCTAAAGCGATTGATTTACCCAAAGAAGAATTGGAAAAAAGAGTTCCGTTTACCGAACTGGAATTAATTTTAGCGGGTGCCGGAGTTTTCCTGGCTTTGACATGGGTGGTTCACGGTTTGTATAATGTAATAAGCAGAGGGAAAACTTTCCTTCCTACCAATCTCTACGAATTGAAATTCGGAAGTTTAATTGTTCCCATTGATTTAGCTACTTTATTTTTTCTTTTCTCCATAGTGCTATTTATCATTTTGGGAGTAATTCGGATGATGCGTTTTGACAAGATTGAAAGAGACCGGTTAAAAGTGGTGTTTTTAATCGCCTTTTTTGTAGTGATTTTTTGGGCGAGTTTTGAGCAGGCGGGAACTACTTTGACCATTTTTGCGCGTGATTTCACAGAACGTGTATTGACCGAAAACTGGGCATTGATTTACAAAATAGTAGATACTATTATTTCAATCGCTCCCATGCTGGTATTGACATATGTTATATTTAATCTGGCGAAATTAATTCTCAAAGAATATCCTTTAACCATTTTATTTACCTCTATCAGTTTTTTAATTATTTGGATATTGGTTTTGATGCGTGTATATGATAAAATTACATCGGATTCTCCTATCGTGGATACCACATGGTTTCAAATTCTGAATCCGGTATTTATTATTTCATTGGCACCTCTTTACTCTCAAGTTTGGAAAAAATATAATTTTTCTGCTGCACAAAAATTCTTTATCGGGTTTTTGTTTTTAGGAGCCGGGTTCGGTTTATTGGCATTGGGCGCTTCTGAAATTCCAGCCGGGGCTAAAACCGCTTCCGTAAGTATGATATGGTTAATCCTTGCTTATTTATTACACACGATGGGAGAACTGGCCATATCACCGGTGGGTCTCTCTTATGTAAGTAAGTTAGCCCCTTTACGAATGACCGGTTTTATTTTCGGAATTTGGTATATTTTTACGGGCTTGGCCAATAAACTTGCGGGTTTAATGGCAGAAGCTTCCGAGGATATTGCCGCTCAATACAGTATTTCGTCATTCTTTTTGATTTTTACGGTTTTTCCGATTGTAGCGGGATTGGTAATCCTTGCATTGGACAAATATTTACGTAAGTTGATGCATGGCGTTGAATAATAATAGGAAATCATTTTAAACTATGGTAAATCTCTCCAAGCTTTTTTTTCTTTAACTGTTCCTTTTTTGAGCTTAATTATTCCCGGATTGCTTCTAATCATGGTTTTTAATGTAGTTTGATCGGTCAAATAAAGAGGAAAGATGTATTGGTCTTTATAATTATCTATTTGTGAAAAAAGACCGATAACCTTTTTTCCCTCATCTTGCTGTTTTTTTGCATATTGATTGATTTTGGTTTGGGCTTTGGGATGAATTTTTTCCGGGTCGAAAGAAATAATAAGATAAATTTCAGGCTCGGATAAAACCTTTTCCGTAATATCTCCTTCTTCCTCATTTTCTATACTGAAATCATGGATGGGAGGAACATATCCTTCTTCCAATTGAATGGTTTTTCGATCGATAAATTCTGCTCCGGGTATATTCCAAGGTTCTTCGTCGGTAGTAAATTCTTTGATTTTTCCATTTACTTTATAATACCAAATATCTTTGAATTTTGCTTGCGGTGCACCGGGAGGAATCTCCATGCCTTTTTTGATGTTTTTCCCTATGGCATAGGGTCTGAAATCTATCAGCGGCAGATGATAAAGAGTGTAAATACTCAGAATAAAGGCAGCCAAAAGAATGGTGTGTGTGATGGCAGAGGCATATTTTTTGGATGGGTAGGCTTTAATATATTGATAATGAAAATAAAGCCAAAGAATCATTAAAAGGAAAACCACATTTTTATAAAAAGTTTCCCAAGGCGTCAATTTTATCGCATCGCCAAAACATCCGCAATCGGTTACCTTATTATAATAAGCCGAATACCAAGTTAGAAAAAGGAAGAAAAGAGTGAGCCATAACAAGGCACGAATAGTAAATTTGGGATATAAACCGAATAAAAGAAAAAGTCCGAGACCGAATTCAGCAAGAATTAAAAAAATGGATATACTCATTACCCAGGGCGAAAGAAAATCCAAATGCAGTACTTCAAAATATTCGAGCATTTTTATTTTTGTACCTACCGGATCGATTAATTTAACAAATCCCGAGAAGAGAAAGACAATGGCAACAATAAAACCTAAGGTTTGAGTAATTAATCGGCGCATATGTAATTTTTATTACAAATTTAATCAAATTATAAACATCATTTTTCTTTTTTAACTTTTTGATGAATGATAAAATTGTAATTTAGCAGACAAATTTTTTATCATATGGCCAAAAAGAAAACCAAACAACAAGGAGGGGTGAAAATTCCCCGGTTTATCATTACCACCGGAAAAATCCTAGAAAAAATTTCTCCTTCATTAACTACAAAGTATGTACGTTTTCTTTTCTCAACCCCAATGGACCATAAGCCCAGGCCTAATGAATTTCCTCTTCTTGACAAAGCCGAAATTAGCTATATAGCTGTTCCTGAAATCGGAAAGAAAATTGCGGTTTATAAATGGGGAGACGGTCCTAAAAAAGCCTTAATAGCCCACGGATGGTCTTCAAGACCTACTCAATTACATAAATTTATAGAACAATTGATGGAAAGAGGTTATACGGTTTACGGATTTGACGGTCCTGCTCACGGAAAATCAAGTGGCAAACGAACGATGATGCCGGAATTTGTAAAATCCATTGAAAAAATTGTCGAAGTCTATGGGCCTTTTGATATTGCCATAGGGCATTCAATGGGAGGGATTTCCCTTTTGAATGTTCAAGCCAATAAACATTCGTTTAAAAAAATGGTCATTATCGGAGCACCGGATTCCATCCGCAATATTTTTCATCGATTTATTGAGCTTATGGAGTTAAAGCCGGATATTACGCAAAGGTTAATAAATATTTTTGAAGAAGTTACCGGGAAAAAAATGGAAGAATTTCACGGAAGTAATTTGGCCAAAAAAATTGATATACCCGTGTTAATAGTACATGACGAAAACGATAATGAAGTTCCTTTAAAAGATGCAGTCAACAATGTTAAAAATCTCTCCAAAGGGCAAATTTATGCTACCAAAGGTCTGGGCCATAGCCGTATTTTAAAAGATGATGAAGTGGTGAAAAACGTGATGCATTTTTTATCTCATTGATTTATTATATTTTTATTTTTTCTTCAGGGTTATTTGGAATGATTATATTTAACGATAAATGGCCTAAAATCAATAAAAAAATGACTTAATTCATAAATAAGCCGGTTTGTATCCGATATTTTTGATGCGAATAATCAAAGATATATGGCTGCAAAGAATTTTACAATCGGCAAATTTTTTTATACCTTTTTTATCATTTTTTTAATTTGGTATGCTTTTACTACCTCCTTTCAGCCTGCCGAAATTATAACCGGAATTATTATCAGTCTGGTGGTGGCTTATATCACGGTGGTAAATTTTAATTGCTGTGATCCCATATTGATAGCTCCGTCGCATATTCTTTATTTTATTCAATACTTTTTTGTTTTTATCATTGCGCTGATAAAAGCAAATTTTGATGTGGCGCGTAGAGTAATCAATCCCAAATTGCCCATTAATCCCGGAATTGTACATTTTAAAACAAAATTACATAACGATTTTGCTAAAATGGTTTTGGCCAACAGTATTACTTTGACTCCCGGGACTTTAACCATAGATGTAGTGGGAAATGATTTTTATATACACTGGATTGATGTCACAACTCAAGATCCGGAAGAGGTTTATCGAGAAATTGCAGCCCCTTTCGAGGAAGTTTTATTGAAAATTTATGGAACCAATTAATACAAAAAATTAGAGATGAACGGCATTATATATTTTTCAATTGTTTTAATAGGCATCGGAAGTTTGCTGGCTTTCATGCGTTTTGTAAAAGGCCCTACCGCTGCTGACCGTGCCATTGCCTTGGATACTTTATCGGTTATAGGAATAGCCGGTTTGGTATTATTGGCCTATATTTTTAAACGTTATATCTATATCGATTTGGCGTTGGTATACGCGGTTTTAGGTTTTATAGGAATAATTGTAATTGCCCGATATATAGAAAAAGCATTGTAATGAATACATTAAACGACATATTATATTACTTGGGATTGGGATTTGTATTATTGGGAAGTATATTTTTATTTCTCGGCGCTTTGGGAATTTTCAGAATGCCCGATTTATACAACCGTTTACAAGCGGGAACCAAAGCTTCAACATTGGGAGCCATGAGTGTGGTATTGGGAGTGGGACTTATGCAACCTTCCTGGTTGATAAAATTAATTGTAATCATTTTGTTTATCGGCATCTCCAATCCGCTTAGCTCGCATGCTTTGGCTCGTGCTTCATACAGACGCGGAATAAGACCGTTTTTTAAGAAAAAAATCGATGCTTATGAAGAAGAAGTGGAAAGAGAAAAAGAGCGAAGAAATAAGGCTAAGATAAAAGAAAATAGTAAAACAAGAAAAGAGGTGACTGAGTGATTGACGAGCTACGAGGAAATTGTATCGAAGTCACCGGATATTATGGACGAATTAATAATAAAAAATTAAATGAAGGGAAAAGACTGTTAAAAAAACAGCAATATTTCGTTAAGTAAAGCATTGCAGACTGAATATAAAAACAATTAAACAAATAAACGATTAAAGGATTCAACAATAAAAATAACAACTTATGGCATTTCTCTTTTTTCTAATCATAATGGCTCTCATACTTATTTCTGCTGCAATTTATGCCGTGATTCAAAAGGATTTGCTCTATGCCGTATTGGCTACGGGAATTATCAGTTTGATATTATCAGTGTTTTTCTATTTGCTGCAAGCTCCTGATGTGGCTATTACGGAAGCGGCCATCGGGATTGCATTGACAACCATTATTTTCATCATCACTATTCGTAATACTTCACGAAATGAAGATGAATATACAGAGAATCATATAAATAAATTTGACCGCAAATGAAACGATATATAGTTTTTTTGTTTTTAGCAATTTTGGGTTTGACACTTTCTCAAACTTTTAAAGATATACCTTTTGGAAAAGACAGAAGAGGAAACTTGGAAAATCCTGATAGAGTAGCAGCTTTTTATTTAAAAGAAGCTCCCGAAACACTTCACACAGCAAACAGTATAACCGCCATAGTGGTAAATTTCAGAGGATTTGATACATTGGGGGAAGTAACTGTACTATTTTTGGCAGCCACTGGCTTGGCAAGTATTTTATATCGCAAAGAAGAAGAGGAAGATAAAGAAGAAAGAATTGTATTGCGTTCTTCCAGTTTATTGAGAACCGGAGCAAAGATTCTTTTTCCGTTGGTTCTATTGTTAGGAATTTATGTTTTTGTGCATGGACATTTAACTCCCGGGGGTGGATTTCAAGGAGGCGCTATTATAGCCACCGGGTTCCTTTTGATGCTTATTACCTATAAGAGATTTAATACCAATCATAATATCATGCTTTGGTTGGAAAGTTTGGCTGGATTGGCTTTTGTGGCCATTGGTTTATATGGTCTTTTCGTTTACGGTTCTTTTTTACAAAATACCCGTTCGGTAGGGACTCTCAATGATTTAATCAGTGGAGGATTTATTCCGCTTATATATATTTTCATTGGAATAAAAGTAAGCACGGAGCTCACTAATATTTTGGATATTTTATTGAAAATCAAACCGCGTAAAGAAAGATAAATATTAAATGAAATAAAAAGATGAACGAATTTAACGAACTTTTTATCAAATATAAAGACCTGATTACCATTGCGGTTTACGGAACGGCTATTATGTTAATTATTATTGGGTTGTATGCCGTTTTGCTTAAAAAACATTTGATTAAAATAGTAATTGGACTATCCATAATTGATGCGGGTGTACATTTGCTTTTTGTAGCGGTGGGTTATATACAAAACGGTACTGCTCCTATTTTTTCTCCGGGTTATGAAAAGGCAGCGAACAGAATGGTAGATCCTGTGCCCCAAGCTTTGGTCTTAACGGCTATTGTAATTGGTTTTGCAGTAACCGCATTAGCTTTATCACTGGTAATTAGATTATACAAACATCATCAAACAGCAAATATTGAACAAATAAAATCTTTGAAATGGTAATAACTCCTGTTCATTATATCGTCGCCCCTCTTTTGGCAGCCTTTGCCATTCCGCTTTTGTCAAAAATTTATAAAGATGCAGCAAGGGTAGTGCCTGGAATCGTTTTATTCTACAATATGATTATTTCCTTTGTATTAATGCGGCAAGTTCTAAAACATGGCATGATCAATGAAATAATTGCAGGATGGCAACCTCCTTGGGGAATAAATTTGGTTCTTACACCTTTTACGGGATTTTTGGCCGCAATGGTTTCGGTAATGGGTTTTATCATTTGGCTATATGGCTTCCGGTTTAAAAGAACTCTTAAAGGAGGTGTAGTAAAATATTATGAAATACTGCAAATGATGATGATAGCCGGTTCTATCGGAGTGATTATTACCGGTGATTTGTTCAATATGTTTGTTTTTATTGAAATTGTAGGGATTACAGCCTATTCCTTAACGGCTTTCTATCGGGATAGAAACGGTGCCGAAGCCGGTTTTAAATATTTGCTCTTGGGAAGTTTGGCTTCCGTTTTTTTACTTTTAGCCATTTTACTTATTTATACCCAAACCGGTACCCTTAATATGGCTCAAATAGCCGAGCGAATGCCGGAAGTTTCCTCCGGAATCAAAATCACGGCTTTGATATTTTTCCTGATTGCCCTTGGAATTGAAGCCGAAATGTTTCCGCTCAACGGATGGACGCCGGATGCTTATGAACAGGCACCTTCTCCTACAAGTGCGACCTTTGCCGCTGTGGTTTCCATAGCCGGGATTTATGCTTTGGTGCGTGTTCTTTTTACCCTTTTTGATGTTTCCGGTGTACATCAATATTTAATTGTAATGGGTTTTATAACGATGCTTGTGGCGGAAATAGCGGCTATCTCTCAAAAAAACTTGAAACGTATGCTGGCCTATTCCAGTATCGGTCAAGTAGGTTTGGTATTGATCGCTTTTGGCATAGGCAGTCAATTAGCTGTATTCGGAGCCTTGTTTTTGATGCTGAATCATGCCGTTATCAAATCGCTTTTATTTATGACGGGAAGTTATTTTATTTATAATTCCGGAGAAAAACGCTTGGAAGGTTTAAACGGAATGCATAAGCGATTACCTTATGTATCCGCCCTTTTTTCCTTGGCGGCATTTGCTATTATCGGGTTTCCACCTTTCTCGGGATTTTGGAGTAAATTTTATATTTTGATAGCTGCGTCCGACCAAAAAATGATTTTCTTGATTATAGGAATTTTATTGGTAACCATTATTGAATTGGTCTATTATTTACGTTTGGTAGGGCGTATATATTTTGCCAAAGAAGAAATGCAAGATATTGCGCATAAACCTTCTGTAAATGCTTTGGTGGCAATGAGTTTTTTGGCTCTCTTTATTATTCTTATCGGTATATATCCCGACATAATTACCGGCTATATCAATCAAGCGGCTGCGGCTTTACTCGATAAGACTCATTATATTCAACAAATATTAGCTAATAAATAAGATTGTAAGCATGAATCCGATTATCAACATATTACTTGTTTTATTTGCCGGAAGTATTTTGGCATTTGGAATAGATAGCATAAACAGAAAATGGACGGGTTGGGTAGCTTTTTTAAGTGTATTACTGGCTACATTTAATCTTCTTTCTCAAACCCAGGCATCTGATGTGGTTTTTAGTTTAGGAGGAATCCGGTTAAAATGGGGATTATCTTCTTTGCGTTTATATTTTACTTATATTATTATCATACTTAACTTATTGGCTTTTCTTTATTCTATAGATTATATGAAGGGGAAAGCCCGTTTAGGTTATTTTTATTCGGCTTTTCTTCTTACGGTACTTGGAATGTTCGGAGTGGTGATCAGTAAAGATTTTGTTTCCTTCTTTATTTTTTGGGAAATTATGACTTGGTCTTCCTTTTTGTTAATTATTTACAATGCTTATTATAAAATAAAAACCGAAGGTTTAAAATATATGATTTTTAGTGCCATAGGCGCCTATGCAATGCTCACGGCAATTGTTTTTGTATATCATTTTTATGGCACTTTTGATATAGCTACTGCAATTGATCAAGGTGTATTTTCTTTCGAAAATCATATTTATATTCCCTTGTTTTTTGCCTTGGCATTTGCTATAAAAGCGGCTATTATGCCTTTTCATATTTGGGCACCTTCGGCCTATGCCGATAGTCCCATGTCCTTTACCAGTGTTTTTTCGGGAGCAATGTCAAAAATGGGAATATTCGGATTGTTATTGGTTTTATCGACCTATTATGCCTTGCATAATCCGCAAGCCTATATTTTTACCCAAATTTTGGCTTGGTTGGGCGGAATTACTGCTGCAATGGCCACAATATATGCATTAATTCAGACCGATGCCAAAAGATTATTGGCCTACTCTTCCATTTCCCAATTGGGCTATATTGTGGTTGCTCTATCAACGGGAACCAAACTCGGAGTAATGGCTGCTCTTTATTTGGCCGTATTGCATGCAGTATTCAAAGGAGCTTTATTTATGGTGGCGGGAGCCGTAGAGAAACAAGCCGGCACCACCGATATGACAAAGATTTCGGGTTTGATAAGAAAAATGCCTTGGACCTTTTTTGTAGCTTTGGTTTCTGTTATTGCCTTGACAGGTATTCCGCCGGTAGGGGGATTTGTAGGAAAATGGTTATTATATGAAGCCCTAATCACAGAAAGTAACAATTATTTTTTGGTGATTGTAATCTTCTTTTCATCCACCGCCGCTTTCTTGTATGCATATAGGTTTTTATTCGGATTGTTCTTAGGGCAGGAAGAAAAAGAAACCGAAAATGTGAAAGAAGCCCCGGTAAAGATGTTGATTCCCATGTTAATATTGGCCCTCATTTCCATAGTAACCGGAATAATGCCGGGCTTGATATTTAAACCGGCAGCCGCTGCTATGCGGGAAATTGGTTTTGAAAATGTGAATTGGGAAATGACTTCGTTATCAAATGTTTGGGGAAATCAAACCGATTTGAGTTTGATAGGCTTGTTTATAGCAGCAGTATTTGTCTTGATTTTCATTTTCTTGACATTTAAAGGAAAGAAAAATACCCGGTACGTTGGCACAAAAGATATTTCCAGCTCGGGAGAGCTTTGGAAAGAAGGAGAGAATTGGACTTTTCAACAAGATTTTTATAAACCTTTTGAAAGAGCCGCCGCTCCTTTATATAAATATAAGATGAACAAAATCTGGGAGGATTTTGGAAATGCTTTGGAAGCCTTCTTTAATTTTTTCCGGCGAATCTATACGGGAAACGGACAAACCTATGCTTTATATGTAATCGGATTCTTAGTTTTGTTATTATTATTTAAGGATTATATTTTTAGGTAAGTTAAAAGACGAGAAATAGAAACAAACAACAGCCAACAGACAACAGAAAACTAACAACAGACAACAGATAACAGACAACAGACAACAGCCAACAGCCAACAGAAAACTGACAACTAATAACAGATAACTAATAACAGATAACTAATAACAGACAACAGACAACAAACAACTAATAACTATCAATAGACAACAAAAAATGGAAGGAATAGGATTAAAAATTTTCGGAGCTTTTTTAACGGCGATTTTGGCTTTTACCGTTGGAATGTTTTACGGGGGATTGCGTCGCAAAATTACCGCTCGCGTTCAAAACAGGGTAGGACCTCCGGTATATCAGAACTTTATCGATCTGATGAAATTGCAAGGAAAACAAACCAATATTGCTCACGGTTTCATGGGACATATGGCTCCTATGTGGATTATTATTGCAGCCATGACTGTTTTGATGTTTATTCCCATTTTGCACAACGGACTATGGTTTGATAATCTTACTTTTAAAGGAGATTTGATTTTTATCTTGTATATGATGGTCTTCGGAAGTTTGGGAATGGCATTGGGAGCAGGGCAATCCGGAAATCCCAATTCGGCTATCGGGGTAACTCGTGGATTGAGTTTAATGGTGGGTTATGAAATTCCTTTTGTATTATCCCTTGTTGCGATTATGATCCAATTTCATACCACTTCGTTGCAAGATTTAATGAATTATCAATACCAAACGGGAAGATGGATTATTTTGGATAACCCGTTTGCCTTTTTAGCAGCTCTCATGTCTTCTTTGGGAATGTTTCGCTATTCGCCTTTTGATATTGTAGGAGCTCCGGCAGAATTGGCATCCGGACCTGTGTCCGAATTCGGAGGAAAATATCTGGGAACCATGATGACGGGAGGATCTGTGTTTGCTTTTATCAAATTAGTCTTAATTGTCGACATATTTTTAGGAGGAGCAGGAAATGTACATATGAGCGGTTTGGCCGGAACTTTGATCGGACTGGGAGAATTGCTTTTAAAAACCTTTTTGTTGTATATGATTCCTGTATTTATAGGCTTAGTGAGCCCGCGTTTCAGAACGGAGCAAGCTATCCGGTTTTTTTGGAAATGGCCTACATTTTTCGGAATATTGGCAGTAATTTGGGCGGTATTGCATCCGGTTGGAAGTTAGGGATTTGAAGTTTGAAGTTTGAAGTTTGAAGTCGGAAGACGGAAGTTTGAAGTCGGAAGACGGAAGTTAGAAGTTAGAAGTTAGAAGTTAGAAGTCGGAAGATGGATGTTTGATTTTGAAAGTAATTTTTTTAATAATTAAATTATAAATATAAAGAATAGATGAAAAAGAAATTTAAGTTTGAAGATTTAAGGATTTGGCAAAAGTCAATGGATTTTGGCGAAGAGATTAATCAGATGGCTTATGCTTTTCCGGATTTTGAGTTATATAATTTATCATCTCAATTACGTCGGGCAGTTGATTCTATTGCGTTAAATATATCAGAAGGAGCAATAGGGCAAACTAATCCTGAATTTAAAAGATTTATGTCTTATTCTATACGCTCTTTGGCAGAAGTTGTAACTTGTTTGTATAAAGCAAAGAGAAGAAAATATATTAATGAATCAACCTTTAAACGCTTTTATGACGAATCTTATGATTTGATGAATATGATGATTGCTTTTAAAAATAAAATAAATTAAATTCTGGGAGCCTTTCGGTTTCCAATAGTATAACAAAATAAAAAAACTTCGGACTTCGGACTACCGACTTCCGATTCACAATAAAAAGAAAAACTTCGGACTTCGGACTACCGACTTCCGATTCACAATAAAAGGAAAAACTTCGGACTTCGGACTACCGACTTCCGACTTATAATAAAAAAAAATGACAAAAAATCCAAATACTAAAATTAAAACCATTGGAATTCCCTCCGAAGAAGAAATTCGCCAGGCACAAATTGACTTTTCTCCGAGATGTTCTTCTGCCGGTAGGGTGAATGACAAGGAAACCCAAAAAATGGTGCGATACATTCTGGATTTTGCCCGTAAGCATTCCTTGTTTGTTTTGGCCTACGGAACAGGTTGTGGCGCGATTGAAATCCCTGCTACCATGACCTCCCGTTATGATGCCGAGCGATTTGGTATTCGCGGTGCAGCGACTCCCAGACAAGCGGATGTGCTATTGATTACCGGCTATTTATCTACCAAAACACTTAAAAGGGTAATTCGTGTATATGAACAAATGCAAGATCCCAAATATGTGATTGCATTCGGTTCCTGTACCATAAACGGCGGAATGTATTTTGACAGTTATAATACCATAAATGCGCTGGATAGATACTTGCCTGTGGATGTTTATATCGCGGGTTGTATGCCTCGCCCCGAAAGTGTGATTAAAGGATTTGTAAAATTGCAAGAATTAATACAAAATGGGAATGCAGGCAATGGAGAATGTTATAGAAAAAATCTGGATTGGTATCGTGAAAACCAACAAAAAGTAATAAAAAATTGGAATTTTCCGGATGAGTATAATTGGTAGATATCGGTTTCTTGATGCCGGATGACCGATGTTTGTCATTCCGAGGAAAGCGTAGCGACGAGGAATCTTTTATTTGTAACAGATTTCTCACTCACAAGTTCATTCGAAATGACAATAAAAAAACTGAATGTTTCTTAATGCCTTAATGGTATATATAAAAACTAAAACATGAACAATATTATTCAAAAAATTAATCAAACCTTTACTCTCAAAGCCAAGCAAAAAAACGAGAATCAGCTACGAGTAGATGTAGATAAAAATCTTGTATCGAGCGTATTGTTATATCTGAAAACGCAGTTGGGGTTTATACATTTAAATCATATTTCCTGTGTGGATTGGATTGAAGATAACGAATTTGAATTGGTTTATATAGTTTGGGATCCGGAAAATAAAATTACCGTGTTGGTGCATACGCGAATTGACAGATCCAATCCGGTAATGGAAAATATAGATACCATTTGGGATCAAGCCAATACCTATGAAAGAGAAATGAGAGAAATGTTCGGAATTGAATTTCCGGGATTGGTGGGTGCCAAAGAATTTATTTTGGAAGACTGGCAAGAAATTCCGCCCATGCGTAAAGATTTTGATACGGCTGCTTATGCGGAAAAAACCTATCAAAAACGTCCGGGCCGTGAAAATGCAAGAGATGTAAGAGAGGAATTGATGAAACGTACGGGAGAAGAATTGCCGGATTTTGCTAAAAAATATTCGAGGGATTAAATGAGAGATGTTAGATGCCGGATGATGGATATGAGAAATTGGATGAATTGATAAGTATAGAGCAATTTCACTTCGAGTGGTCCCGATCCTCAACTATCTTGGAGACGGAATTGTATCGAGAAGTAGGCATTGCCGCCCTAAAATGTAATTAAAGAAAAATAAAACAGAGACTATTAACAGATAACAGACAACAGAAAACTGACAACAAACAACAGACAACAGATAACAAATAAACAGACAACAATTAACTGACAACAAACAACTGACAACAGACAACAATCAACAGACAACTAATAAAAAATGAACATAAATAGAGAAAAAGAAACCACTTTATATTTGGGCCCTCAGCATCCCGGGATAACCGGTAATATGATGATTAAGCTTAAAGTAAAAGGTGATATTGTAACAAGTGCCGAAACCCATGTGGGTTACTTACATCGTGCCTTTGAAAAATTGGTGGAACGCCGTAACTGGCTTCAATCTTTTACTTTGATGTGCCGGTTTTGTGTTCCCGAACCCGATCCCATGGAACTGACTTTTGCGCGAGCTGTAGAAGCGATTGAAGGAAGAGAAGTGCCTCCGCGAGGGAAGTATATCCGTACTATAGTAGCCGAATTGGCCCGTATTCAGTCTTTTTTATTATGGTATGGCGGTCAGTCGGGGTCTGCCGGGCTTTATACTTTGGGGCAATGGAGTGTGGGAGACAGAAACTATATTTTGGATCTATTTGAAGACTTAACCGGTGCACGAATTTATCATATGTATATGTGGCCCGGTGGAGTAAGGCGTGATTTGCCCGAGGGCTGGGTGGATAAAGCCTATAAAACCATGGACTATCTTGAAAAGCGATTGGACGATTATAATAAGCTTTTATTTGATAATGCCGTTTTTCAAAAACGGGCTCAAGGAGTCGGCATTATTCCCAAGGATAAAGCAATTGAATGGGGAGTGGTAGGAGCCCCTTTAAGAGGAACCGGAATCAAACACGATGTGCGCATAGATGAACCTTATGAAGCTTATGCCGATATGGATTTTATTGTTCCTACTTATGAAGGAGGAGATGTATGGGCAAGAGCCTTGGTTCGAAGAGATGAAATAAAGCAGTCTATAAGCATTATCAGACAGGCCTTAGATAATTTACCGGGAGGAAGTTATTACAACCGAATTCCTAATCCGATGAAATGGAAACTGCCTCCCGGTGAAGCCTGGGTAAAAACCGAGAGTGTACGAGGTGAAATAGGTTTTTATGTAATAAGCGATGGAAGCAACAAGCCTCGAAGAGTTCACTTAAAAGGAGCGGCTTATACGCATGGTGTAAAAGTATTGGAAAAAATATTACCCGGACAAAATATTGCCGATGTTTCGTTTATTTTGAATTCATTGGGAGTTTGTCCGCCGGAGATTGAAAGATGATGCAGGATGTTAGATGACCGATGACTGGTGTTGGATGCTGGATGAATGATGTCAGGTGTTGTAGAAATATGGGGTGTTGAATGTCATTGTGAGGAGTAAGGCATGAACGAGGTGGCAATCTTTTACCGAATAATCTAAAAAAATAAATGCACGATAGCAGATATAAGTATTGGATACATTAGATTGAAATTAGGCTTTTAAAGTTTTTTGATATGGAAAATAAATTTAAATTTGAAAAATTAAGAATTTGGCAAGAGGCTATGGATTTTGGGGAAGATATGTATGCGCTAGCCGATACTTTTCCTGAAAAAGAAAAATTTAATCTATCATCACAATTGAGAAGAGCATCCGATAGTATTGCATTGAATATTGCAGAAGGTTCCATTTTTCAATCAAATCCTGAGCAAAGAAAATTTATGGGATATTCCATACGTTCATTGGCAGAAGTAGTTACATGCTTACATAAAGCCAAAAGAAGAAATTATTTAAATGAAAATGATTTTGACAAGCATTATTTACTATCATATAAATTGATGAATATGATGCTGGCATTTGTAAATACATTAAAGAAATAAAAAGAATAACCGAAACTTGGTGCTATCCGAAAACAAATATCATCCGGCACCGGTCATCGGTCATCAAGCGTAAATTATTAATAGTATAAAAAGAATAACAGAGACCTGTGCAATCCGGAAGCAAATATCATCCGGCACCGGTCATCGGTCATCAAGCATAATAAAACAAAAACCTATGAGTATTCTTAACTTAAAAGGCATATTAACCCCGCTTACGGCACTAAAACAAATAGGCAAGGAGCCGCATACGATTAATTTCCCGTATGAAGAAAAAGAAATTTCAAAACGTTATCGTGGTTTTCATTACAACGATTTGGAAGCCTGTATAGGCTGTGCCAACTGTGCGACTATTTGTATGAATGAAGCCATCGATATGGTGGCATTATCTGAAATCGAAAGGCAACCCGGAGACAGCGGTTTGCGTCCGCAGATTGATTACGGAAGATGTTGTTACTGTGCGCTTTGTGTGGATGTTTGTCCATCGGGATCGTTGAATATGACCCAAGATTTTATAAAAGTAAGTAACAATCCTTATGATTTCTTATGGGTGCCGGGTAAAGACAATCCAGAGGCTAAGGATAAATTGAGCTTTACGGCCGACTTGGGCACTTCACTCAATGTATTTGATCGTGTGCCTATGAGGGAGTTGGACCCGGAAGAACGGGTGAAATCTTTTGCCGAAGTATTTTTAGGTTACAACGAAGAAGAAGCACGCATTGAGGCCAGCCGTTGTATAAGCTGCGGTTTATGTACGGAAAATTGCCCCGTGCATATGCATATCCCTGAGTATATCAATGCCATTGCCAATGCCGATGATGAGGCGGCCATCAAAATTATTTACGACAATAACGACCTGCCCGAAATGTGCGGTAAAGTTTGTACACGGCGTTGTGAAGATATCTGTGCGTTACAAGTGAGAGGTGAGGCTGTTGCAATTCGTTGGCTAAAGGGGTATGCTACCTCAAGAGCCGAAAATGCCGATGTGATCAAAGAAATTGTTAATCCGGAAATCAGAGAACCCAATCAATATAAAGTGGGTATTATCGGAGCAGGACCCGGTGGATTAACAGCTGCTTATTACCTCTCGTTAAGAGGGTATAATGTGACGGTTTATGAAGCACATAAAGATCCCGGAGGAATGATTATGTATGGTATTCCAAAATATCGTTTACCTTATGACAGTATCCAAAAGCAGGTTGATTATATGAAAAAAGTAGGGGTGAAAATCAATTTCAATACCCGCGTGGGAAAAGACATTTCTTTTGATGAGATTTATAATAATAATGATGCTGTATTTATGGCGGTAGGTTTACAAGATGCTTGGAATTTGGGTATTGAAGGAGAAGATGCCGAAGGTGTATGGTCGGCGATTAAATTTTTAGGTAAAATCAATGCCGGAGAGCAAGTGGATATAGGAAAGAAAGTCGTAGTTGTGGGAGGAGGAGATGTATCCATTGACTGTTCGCGAGTTTCCAGACGCTTGGGAGCGGAAGTTTATCAATCATACAGGCGGCGAATTCAAGACATGCCTGCAGATTTGGAAGAAATTGAAGGAGCAGAAGCAGAAGGAGTACATTTCATGCCGCAAACCATTCCTACAAGGGTAATTAAAGATGAAAACGGCAAAGTAAAAGGTTTGGAATATGTAAAAGCCGAAATGGTGTCCGAAGGGGGAGGACGTCCGCGACCTAAACCCATTCCGGGTAGTGAAACCGTTATCGAATGTGATTCGGTAATTGCCGCTATCGGGCAAAAAGCGGATTTCAGTTTACTTCCCGAACATATATTGGCAAAATTGGAAATGCAAAAAAATAAAATTGTAGTGGATGAAAACCGTCAAACCAGCATACCCAAATTATTTGCCGGTGGTGACGCCATTACCAGCGGTCGAAATGATGCCATTTCTGCCATTGCCGACGGATTTATTGCGACCAAAGCCATTGATAAAATGTTGATGGGGGAATAGTAAAAGGGAATTCTTTACGGGTTAAGTTTGGATAGAGAAATATATTGTATATGGAAAGATTAATTAATTAATATCCAATAAAACCCGATTGCTATTGCAGCAAAGGCACCAAAATATTGTAAGGATTCAAGTATTTTGGTAGAACCTTTTTTCGATTTGTTTGTTACTTTTTCCAACACACTGACATATAATACCATGGCAGCAACAATACCGATGGCAAAACCTATCATATATTCCAAGGATTCCCATTTGGATTGATAGCCTAATACCGGTAACATCAGAATAAAATGAGATACCCCGGCAAAACCATGCACAATACCGATTCCGAAAGATAACAAAACATTGCTGTTCGGTTTCAATTCATCATGACTATGCATTTCATCTGAAGTAGAATGTATATGAATGATCTCATCATGCCTGTGTGGATAAGCCAATTTTTTAGGTTTATTTATGCGATAGATGGCCCAAAGACCAATGGCAATCAGCATAAATCCGACAAATTTTTCACTATAATGTGAAATCCTGTCCACAGGAATTACTTCCTTCAAAAAGTAAAATAGAACCCCAATCAGCAACATTCCTAAAACATGCCCTAATCCCCATGCCATTCCTATTTTCCAATATTTGTTTTTCCTTTCAAGTGCCAAAGGGGTAACCGCAGCCAGATGATCAGGCCCTGATAATACATGCAATAAAGCAGCAATAAATCCGATAAATAATGGTAGTTT
This sequence comes from Flavobacteriales bacterium, assembly GCA_027061855.1. Lineage (GTDB taxonomy): Bacteria > Bacteroidota > Bacteroidia > Flavobacteriales > Flavobacteriaceae > JALSPZ01. The sequence continues at coordinate 14,063 of JAMOVT010000070.1, read as the reverse complement.
CATTTTTTGTGAAATTGTTTAATTGTTTATTATTTAGTCACTTTTTTGATTATACTAGTTCATTGAGTGGTTTTCTGACGCATGAAGAAAATTGTATCGAAATGACACCCTAACACTCGTCATCTAACAAATTCGAGGCAATTGCTCCCCGATGGGCATATGTACCACACGTTTTCCCCCCATTGGGTTAGTAATTAATACTTTGCCATTATGTTCATCAACTACTTCTCCGATAATAGCGGCATTTTTGGCTTCATCAAATTCTTGTAGGATTTTTATGACATCATGGGCAATCCCGGGTTCTACAAAAGCCATAAATACCCCCTCATTGGCCGAATATAGCGGGTCCAGTCCCAGTATTTCACAAGCGGCTTTTACTTGTGGTAATACGGGAATTTTTTCATCTTGCAATAAGATACCTTTCTTTATTTCACTCGCAATTTCATTGAGAGTAGCAGCTACACCGCCTCGAGTAGGGTCTCTAAACAAATGTATATTTTTTTCAAATTCATCCAATAACTTCGTTGTTATATGATTTAAATTGGTAGTATCACTTTTAATATCCGTTTCAAATTGTAAGCCTTCTCGTACAGACAAAATAGCTATCCCATGGGTAGCAACCGAATTGCTAACAATGATTTTATCGCCTGTTTTTATCCGGTTCATATCAATATCCGCTTGCGGATGTATCCTTCCGATTCCGGTAGTATTGATAAAAATTTTATCGCCTTTCCCCTTGTCCACCACTTTTGTATCGCCGGTAACTATTTTTATGCCTGATTTTTCTGCGGCATATTTAATTGATACCAAAATATCCCAAAATTGACTGATAGGTAAACCTTCTTCTATGATAAAACTCAAAGATAAATACTGGGGAATAGCACCACACATAGCCACATCATTTACAGTGCCGTTCACGGCTAATTCACCAATATCACCTCCCGGAAATATAATAGGGGAAACCACAAAGCTATCGGTAGAAAAAGCTACTTTTCCATTTAATTCCAAGAAAGCACCATCGTGGTGTTTATCCAAAGTCTCATTTTTCAATAAATCAAAAACACCTGTTTCCAGTAATTGGTTAGTTAATAATCCACCGCTGCCATGGGCCAAAGTGATAATGTCAAAATCAAATTTGGGAGCCGGACATTGTAATTTGAATAGGCTTTTGTTCATTTGTTTTTAGTTATTAGTTGTCAGTTATTAGTTGTCAGTTGTCAGTTTTCTGTTGTTAGTTGTCAGTTATTAGTTGTCAGTTGTCAGTTTTCTGTTGTTTGTTGTTTATGGTCAGTTTGTTAGTATGATTGATTTACTGTTTTTTTTGATAATCTGATAAACTATTATTAGTTATTATTAACTCTTTTTATATTTTAATTTTGGTCATCTGGCATCGTTCATCCGGCAAATGTTTTCTAATTTAACTGTTAATTTGTTTAATCTATAACTAATCCCATAATTTAACTATTCCATAATCGGTAGCTTCGATATTTCCCGTCCCCAACTATGTTGGGGATCGGGACACTCAGCCACCTTTATAAATCAGTTCCACGCTTCCACAATTTAACACATTATCATATCATTGTATCATCAAATTATCAGTCAGTCAACTACTTCAAACATATTTCTAAAATTATAATAAGCGGCACATGCTCCTTCACTACTGACCATAGGTGCGCCCAATGGGTTTTGCGGGGTACAGGTTTTGCCGAAATGAGGACATTGATAAGGTTTTTTAATCCCTTTCATAATGTCTCCCGCGATACATTCGGCATTTTCTTGTGCTTTATTGATATCAATAGCAAATTTTTTATCGGCATCAAAGATTTTAAATTCTTTTTTTAGTTGCCAACCACTGTCTGGTATTGTCCCTATGCCGCGCCATATTTGGTCGGTATCTTCATATACTTGTTTGATGATTTCTTGGGCTTGTTGATTACCTTGTTCCTTTACAATCCGGGTATATTGATTCTCCACATAATATTCGCCATTTTCCAATTGTTTTACAGCGGCCAAGATTCCTTTCAATAAATCAAGGGGTTCAAAACCCGTTACAATGATTGGGATTTTGTATTTTTTTGATAATTCATGATACTGCCAATAACCCATAATCGAGCAAACATGGCCTGCGGCCAAGAAAGCATCAATTTTGGCTTCGGGATCTTCCATTAAGGCTTTAATAGCCGGAGGCACCAATACATGCGAATTGAGTATGCTATAATTTTTTAAACCGAGTTTTTTAGCATGAATGATCGATAAAGCATTTGCCGGAGCGGTAGTTTCAAATCCTACGGCAAAAAACACTACTTCTTTATCGGGATTTTGTTGGGCTATTTGAACGGCTTCCAAAGGAGAATAGAGTATACGAATGTCTGCACCCTTTGCTTTGGCTTCCAATAAACTTTTTTCGCTGCCCGGAACGCGTAACATGTCGCCAAAACTACATAAAATAACCTTTTCTTGTTCCGCCAGATAAATAGCTTTGTCAATCAGGTGCAATGGCGTAACGCAAACCGGACAACCGGGGCCGTGAAGCATTTGTATGTTTTTGGGTAAAACCGATAAAATACCGTTTTTAACCAAACTATGCGTTTGTCCCCCGCAAATCTCCATTATATGCCATTGTTTAGTGGCTGTTTGTTCAATTTGTTTCAGAATTTTTTTGGCTAATTCGGGATTTCGATATTCGGTTAAGTATTTCATATAGATAAAAAAATATTTAAACTATTCACTTTTGCTTTTGACATTTTTGCCTGCTATGAGTTGTCCTAACGGGATTCCTTCATCATTGGGAGACAATTCTTTGTGAAAATACAAAAAATAATTGTCTTTTAAGTGTCTAATTATCAGGTCTACCAATAAAGTATTTTGAAAAACACCTCCACTGAATGCCAGATGTGGTATATTTGTTTTTTGAGCGGTTTTTGTGATATAATCAACTAAGGTGATGTGAAATTTGGCTGCAATATATTCTTTGGACAAGTTTTTATCTAAATCCTTAAAAATTCCTTCAAATAGAGGCTTTATTAATTGTTCTTTTTCATATTGTGGTAAGTATGAATCACTTAAATCGATGCCATTTTTTTGGATATAAGCATAAGCTTTTTGTTCTAGTCTTATACTTGCTTCGGCTTCAAAACGATGTATATCATTATCAAAAAGCAATGATGAAACAGCATCAAACACACGTCCCATACTCGTGCTTTTGAGTTTTGTGGTGCTTAATAATTTCCGGTAAATTTGCCATTCGGTTTCGGTAAATTTCGGTTGAAGATATTTTTTAGCCTGAGCAAATTTATGTAAAACAGATAAGGCGGAGATACGCGGTTCTTTCACCATTTTATCAGCCAAAATAAAATCAAAAGCTTCTAGATGGGCAACACGTTTTATGTTTTGATTTTCATATCTGAAAAATTCCCCGCCCCAAATTTGTCCGTCATCTCCTAATCCGGTACCATCCCAAATAATGCCTAATACCGGTTGGGAATTATTTAGCAAATTATTTTCTGCAAGCACACTCAAAAAATGCGCTTTATGATGTTGTATTTCAATATGTTGCATATTTTTTTTGCTGGCATATTCTTTGCCGAATTGTGTAGCAAAATATCCCGGATGTTTGTCTGTGACGACTGTTTGTATTTCTGGTTCCAGTAGTTGAATTAAATGATCGAAGGTGGCTTCATAATTTTGTTGCGCCTCAAAACTTTCCGTATTTCCCAAAAACTGACTGATATAAATATGGTTTTGAGTGGTAATGCCAAATACACTTTTAAGCATTGATCCGGTGGCCAAAATATTTTTATCGGAAAAATCAAGTGTAGGATTGATATATATTGGAGCTTTACCCCGAGAACGTCTTAAAATAATTTTTTGTTTATATTCGGGACTGAATTGTACCACACCATCATCTTGTGGTATTACAATCTCACGGTTATTCATCAAAATAATGTCTGCAATTTTTGGTAATTCTTTGAGGGCTATTTCATCTTTAAAAATGATACTGGCACCAGATAAATTGCCACTGGTAGCGACAATGGGTTGATTGAATTTTTGAAGTAATATTTCATACAAAGGAGTATAGGGAAGCATAATACCCAATTTGGATAAACCTTTATTGATTTCGAAAGTGGCAATTCCGCTTTTTTGTTTTTCTTTGGTTTGCAATAAAACAATCGGAGCGGCATTACTTTGCAATTCCGATATTTCTTTTTTATTAAGGTAGCAATCCTTATGAATGCTTTGCAAATCGGGATACATCAAAGCAAAAGGTTTGACAGGCCGTTTTTTTCGGTTTCGCAATGATTGTATAGCCTTTTCATTAGTGGCATCGCAAGTAAGTAAGTAACCGCCGATGCCTTTGATTGCAATGACTTTTCCTTTCTGCCATTGTTGTACAATATAGTCCAAATCGGAAAAATCTTCGATAAGTTGTCCGTTTTCAAATAATTGCATTTTTATGGCGCAGTCGGGGCATGAATTTGTTTGCGAATAATGCCGCCGCTCCATCGGATTGTTATATTCGGTTTTGCAAACCGGGCACATTTCAAACGGATCCATGGTCGTATTGGGCCGGTCGTAGGGAAGCGAGGTGATTATGGAATATCTGGGACCACAGTTGGTGCAAGTAATAAACGGATAGTTATAGCGTCTGTCATTTTTTGAGTGTAATTCATTACGACAATCTTGACAGATTGCCACATCGGGAGAGATGAGCAAATTCGGTTTGCTATTAGCTTCACTATGGATAATTTCGAAATCGGTATAAGCTTGAAAAGGAACTTCTGATAATTTACTTTCCGTTACCACTGCAAGCGGAGGGAGTTGAAGCAATAAATCATTCAAAAACTTTTTGGCAGTAGATAAATCGGCATTGATATGGATATGCACACCGTCGTTGGTATTATTAATCCAACCTTTCAAGCCTTGTTTATGTGCCATTTGATAGACAAAAGGGCGAAAACCGACGCCCTGGACAATGCCTTTGATGTGGATATGATATGTTTTCATTCTTTGTCGCCCGTTTTGTCTTCAATTTAAGGCAAACTGATTTTTAGCCTTTGATTTGTTTTTCCAGCCATTCATACCATTTTTCCATGCCTTCGCCGGTGGTAGCGGATACTTCAAAGAAAATTAAATTGGGATTGACACGGCGGGCATAGTCTTTGGCTTTTTCCACATCAAAGTTAACATAAGGTAAGAGATCTATTTTGTTAATAATGCATACATCCGAACCGGCAAACATATCGGGATATTTGATGGGCTTGTCGTCACCTTCCGTAGTGCTGATAATAACGACACGGGCATTTTCGCCTAAATCAAAAGCCGAAGGACAGACCAAATTACCGACGTTTTCAATCATGACAATAGCATTGGGTTCGGGATTTAATTTTAAAATGGCTTGGCTGACCATATCACTGTCCAAATGGCAAGCCTTTCCGGTATTGATTTGCACTACTGGAATTTGTAAGCTGTCAATTCTGTCGGCATCATTCATGGTTTGTTGATCGCCTTCTATGACATAAAATTTTATTTTGTCTTTATTGTCGGCAAGTGTTCTTTCAAGTAAAGAGGTTTTTCCGGAGCCCGGAGAACTGACCAAATTAATGGCAAAAATATTTTTCCCGAGAAAATAACCGCGATTACGTTCCGCCAATAATTGATTTTGTTGTAATATATCCTGTTCCACATCAATTATGGTTCTGTCATGATGATGGTGGTGATGATGAGTGTGAGGATGATCGTGATTGTGATCGTGATGAGTATGAATATTCAGTTCAGTGATCATTTCCGAAATTTCTCCCGGTGTTTGTATTTTTATATCGTCGGTTACACCGCATCCGCAAGTTGTGCACATAGTATTATTTTTTGTTGTTAGTTGTCAGTTGTGAGTTATCAGTTGTTGGTTGTCAGTTATCAGTTGTTAGTTATCAGTTGTCAGTTATCAGTTGTTAGTTATCAGTTGTTAGTTATCAGTTGTTAGTTGTTAGTTGTCAGTTTTTAGTTGTTGGTTATTAGGGGTTAGTTATTGGTTGACAGTTGTTAGTTTGTTAGTCAGATTGATTTACTGTTTTTTTGATAATCTGATAATCTATTGTTAGTTATTATCTCTTTTTATATTTTAATTTTGGTCATCTGGCATCGTTCATCCGGCAAATGTTTTTTTGTTTAACTGTTTATTTGTTTAATCTATAATTAATTCCACAATTTAATCATTACATACTCGGTAGCTTCGATACATCCCGAAGCGAGTTCGGGACACTCAGCCACCTTTATATATCAGTTCCACGATTTCACCATTTACGGCATCTTCACGTCATAATATTATCAAATTATCAATTCCACGATTCCACGATTCCAAAACCGGTGGCTTCGATACGATTTCCTCGTTCCTCGTCAATCACTCAGCCACCTTTATATAGCGCTTCAACGATTTAACGATTCAACGATTCAACAATTCCCCAATTTCATAACCCATAACTCATAACTTATAACTCATAACTATTACACGATTCCACAATTTATCATATCATCAAATCATCAATTAACCATATCAAATCTCTATGCTTTTTACTCTCATTTCTTTTCCTTGAAATATATCTTTGAAATGACTGCCGCATACCGGGCAATCGTCAAATAAATTTTTTATTTCGAAAACATGCTCACATTCCAAACATTTAGCCTTTGCGGGAATGATATAAATTCGTTTTTCCGCTTTTTCCAATACACTCCCCGCAATAGCCATAGGCCAAGCAAAATTTAAAGATTCTATTTCAATACCGGAGAGTGTTCCTATTTCTAAATCTATGGCTTTCACTTCTGAAATATTAAGTTTCTCCGCTTCTTTCTCCGCTATTTTCACTATTCCCATAGCAATGGATAATTCATGCATTTTATCAAATTATAAACAAATTTAATGATTAAAAAGAATAAGTAAAGAGACTAATTTTAATTTTTAAGTTTTAATATAAATATTTATTAAAAATAACTGACATATATCAGTTTTGATAATATTTTTACTATAATTTAAAGGAAACATAGATGAAAATAGAGCGACTAATAAAAAAGTGATAAATATCATCAAAAATTTACTATAAAAATTGTTAATTTTATGTAAAATTTAATTTAAAGATTTCATCTATCTCATGAAAAAATTATTACAACGCGAAGAAACCTTCTATGAAAGTATACTTCGAAAGGGTTATTCAAGAAGAGACTTCTTAAAATTCGCCACTTATATGGCGGCTTTTATGGGTTTGGATCACAGTATGGTAGGCCAACTGGTTAAAACCATGGAAACAAAAAAACGCATTCCGGTTATTTGGGAACATTTTCAGGAGTGTACCGGTTGTACCGAATCTTTTATAAAATCTGATCATCCTTTGGTTGCAGATGTTATTCTGGATACTATTTCATTGGATTACACGGATACTTTAATGGCAGCTGCCGGTCATCAGGCGGAAGAAGCCAAGCAAGAATCGATGAAAGAAAACTACGGGAAATATATTTTAGTGGTGGAAGGAGCCATTCCTACAAAAGATGAGGGTGTGTATTGTACCATTGCCGGAAGGACAGCCGTTGAAATAATCAAAGAATCTGCCGCCGGAGCAGCCGCCATATTAGCTTTTGGCAGTTGTTCTGCTTGGGGAGGAGTGCAAGCGGCATCCCCTAATCCGACAGGAGCGGTGCCCGTAGATGCCATTATAAAAGACAAAACCATTGTAAAAGTGCCGGGATGTCCTCCCATTGCCGAAGTCATGACCGGAGTAGTGCTTTATTATGCAATGTTTGGCGCTCTTCCCGAATTGGATTCGGAAGGAAGACCCAAACAATTTTATGGAAAAAGAGTACACGATTCGTGTTACCGAAGGCCTTATTTTGATGCCGGACTTTTTGCCGAAAGTTTTGACAGTGAGGAAGCGAAGAAAGGCTATTGCCTATATAAACTCGGATGTAGAGGTCCTGTAACTTATAATTCATGCGGAACAATGGGATGGAACAATGGCGTCAGTTTCCCGATTAAATCCGGTTATCCTTGTATCGGATGTAGTGAAAATAATTTCTGGGATAACGGTCCTTTTTATGAGAGATTGGAAAATGTGCCGGGTATGGGTATAGAAGCAACAGCAGACAAAATAGGAAAAGTGGTTTTAGGAGCAGCAGCAGCCGGAGCAGCCGTACATGCTATTGCTACTAATTTCTTTAAAAAAGATGAATTGGATTTAAATAAATGCTTGGGAGAACTCAACGAAAAAAATTTAGAAGAATAAAAAAATTAAATCATGGCAAATAGAATAGTTATCGACCCGATTACACGTATCGAAGGTCATTTAAGAATAGAAGCCGAAATAAAAGACGGAAAAGTCGTAAACGCATACAGCTCCTCCACTATGGTACGTGGAATGGAAAAAATCGTTGAGGGGAGAGACCCGCGCGATGTTTGGGCATTTGTACAGAGAACTTGTGGCGTTTGTACCACCGTACATGCCATTGCTTCCATACGAGCCGTTGAAGATGCTTTGGGAATCGTAATCCCTCCCAATGCCGAAATTGCACGTAATATTATTACCATAGCTCATGCTTTTCAAGACCATGTAGTGCACTTTTATCATTTACATGCCTTGGATTGGGTAGATATAACCAAAGTACTGGATGCCGATCCTAAAAAAACTTCGGAATTGGCACAAAGTATATCCAAGTGGCCTAATAGTTCTCCGGGATATTTCTCGGATGTAAAAAAAAGAATCAAAAAACTGGTTGACAGCGGACAGTTGGGAATTTTTGCCAACGGTTATTGGGGACACCCTGCCATGAAACTCCCTCCGGAAGTAAATCTTATGGCGGTAACCCATTATCTGGAAGCTCTGGATTTTCAAAAGGAAATCGTGAAAATCCATACTATTTTGGGAGGTAAAAATCCTCATCCGCATTTCTTGGTAGGTGGTTTAGCCAGTTCTATCAATTTGGATGATGCGGGTAGTCTTAATGCCGAAAGATTAGCCTATGTAGGCAAACTCTTGAAAGAAGCACACCAATTTATCAATGAAGTATATGTCCCCGATTTATTAGCCATAGCTTCCTTCTATAAAGATTGGGGAAATATTGGTATTTCTAAATTCAAAAATTATCTTGTTTATGGTGACTTGCCTACGGATAACATTCGTAACATCAACAGTTATAAATGGCCGCGCGGTATTATAGTCGATGGAGATTTATCCACAGTGCGTGATGTAGATCTTGAAAATACCAATGATATTCAAGAATTTGTCAATAAATCATGGTATGATTACAGTGTCGGTAAAGATAAAGGACTGCATCCTTATAATGGAGAAACAAATATCCATTATACAGGTCCTAAACCTCCGTATGAATATCTTGACGTAGATAAAGAATACAGTTTTATTAAAACTCCTCGATACCAAGGCAAACCTATGGAAGTAGGACCCTTATCACGTATGCTGGTAGGGTATGCCAAAGGTATTCCCGAATATAAAAACATAGTTGATTATGCATTGAAAAAACTGGATTTGCCTGTTGAAGCTTTATTCTCCACACTGGGAAGAACGGCGGCAAGAGGATTGGAATCCGCTTTATTGGCAGACTGGGGATTGGAATTTTACGATCAGTTGATCAATAATATCAAAAAAGGGGATACCAGAATGGCCAATATGGAAAAATGGGAACCAAATACATGGCCCAAAGAAGCAAAAGGAGTGGGTTATATGGAAGCTCCCCGCGGTGGATTGGCACATTGGATTGTGATTAAAGATAAAAAAACAGCCAATTATCAAATGGTTGTTCCTACCACTTGGAATGCCGCCCCAAGAGATCCCAAAGGGCAAATGTCAGCCTATGAGTCGGCGTTGATAGGAACTCCTATTGCCGATCCCATGAAACCTTTGGAAATATTAAGAACAATCCATTCATTTGATCCCTGTTTGGCTTGTGCTGTACATTTATATGATCCGCATGGTAAACACATCAGCCAATTGCAAATTGGTGGAGCGTGTTCCATATAATCAATTAAATAAAATTTTTAAATCCTTACAGGTTTTAAAATAAAAAATTATAAAAATGAAAATCGCAACTCCTAATTATAAAAGAGTTTATGTATGGGAATTGGCCGTCCGTTTTTTTCATTGGACAACGGTGCTATCATTGACCGTATTGGTAATAACCGGTTTTATTATTGCCAATCCTCCCTCTTTTAATCTCAATGTCGAACCTACAAATTCTTTTTGGTTCGGTTATATACGACTGATACATTTTGCTTTTGCCTATATTTTAATTGCAAATCTACTTTTCAGAATTTATTGGGCTTTTGCCGGAAATCAATTTGCCAATTGGAGAAATTTTATTCCCTATACCAAAAAACATTGGCAAAATATTATGCATGTGCTTAAAGTGGATATTTTTTTAATGAAAGACAAGGAACATAAACTATCCGATATCAGTATCGGGCATAATGCTTTGGCTGCTTTTTCCTATTTTATTATGACCCTCTTTTTTATCTTGCAAGCCATAACCGGATTGGCACTGATAGCCGATACCTCCGGATGGTGGTTTCCAAAAGCCTTCCACTGGATTGTTCCCATGCTGGGCGGTGATATTCCCACTCGATATATACACCACTTATTTACCTGGTTTTTCATGACCTTTGTGGTAATCCATGTATATTTGGTGCTTTATCATGATTATGTGGAAGCCCGCGGTGAAGCCTCCTCCATGATTAGCGGATTTAAATTTGTCCGTGCCGAAAGATTTAGAAAAAGCTTTGACTGGTTACTGGAAAAGATAAAAGGAAAAGAAAAGAAAAATGATAAAGATGAAAATTGAAGTATCATTAAATTAAATTGAATTTCAGGCCTGGAAATTTAATCAGATTTCCGGGTCTGTTTATAAAAATTATTCAAGCAAAATGAAGAAAACCACTATGATTTCCGATGATGTGATGGAATTGCAAAAGCTTTTCTATCAAACCCATGACTATCCCGAGGGAAAATTTAAAGATCGTGTGCTGATTCTGGGAATAGGAAACTATCTCATGGGAGATGAAGGCGTAGGCGTGCATGCGGTGCAGGCGTTAAGCAAAGAAAAACTTCCCGATTTTGTCGATATTATGGACGGTGGTACCGGAAGTTTTGACTTGATGCCGATATTGGCCCAATATCCACTGGTTATTTTTATAGATGCTACCATGGATTTTCGTCCACCCGGAACCATAGATGTGATGTATCCAAAATTTGCAGCCGATTTTCCCACCGTGCTCAGCGCACATGATGTAGGACTGAAAGATATGATTGATGCCCTCGAATTTAAATGGGAATTGCCCAAAATTATTCTGGTGACCGTTTCTATTAAAGGCATGATCCCTATGAGTATTCAATTGACGGATGAAGTGCAAAAAAGCATACCCGAAATAATTACTACCATTAATACCATATTAAAAAAAATCAAAGTCGTGAAGTCCGGCTCTTGATCTCTTTTTTGTTTTAATCATTCTTTTTATCAAAAATAATCTGTATTTTAGATTAAATTTTAATTAGTATGTGTTTAGCCATCCCAGGTAAAATTATTAGTATCGATAATCAAATTGACGATGTTTTCAGAATTGCCAAAGTGAGTTTTGACGGCATAGTAAAAGATGTAAATTTGGCTATGGTCCCCGAAGCAAAAATCGGAGATTATGTATTGGTGCATGTAGGAAGTGCCATTAGTATCGTAGATGAAAAAGAAGCCCGTGAAACCATGGATATACTCTACCAAATGGATGAAATAACGGAATTGAGTTATGGCAATCAACCTCCTCAAACACCGGAACAACCCGAGGAAGACAATGAAAATATAGAGGAATAGAATTATGCCGGATAACTATTCCAAATCTTATCATGTTTATAGCAGTATCGGAATTTTAAGAACACCTTATCGTGAAAAGGCACCTTTTCAACCCGTGGTTGACGAGAAAGGGGAATTTAAAATTGTATTGGATAAAAAATTTACCGACGGACTGAAACTTATTAATACCTTTACTTATATTTATGTTCTATATGCTTTGGACAGAATCCAAATAAAAACCACAGAAAATATTTTACGACCTCCCTGGGCAGCAAATATGTCGGTGGGTGTTTTTGCCAGTCGAAGTCCTAACCGTCCGAATCCCATAGGTTTGAGCATCGTAAAAATAAAAAAAATTGTCAATAATATCATTTATATCTCCGGGATTGATGCTTTTGACGGTACCCCTGTCATTGATATAAAACCTTATTTAAAAGAATTGGATGCCAAATGTGATGCCAACTACGGTTGGGTAGATGAAACCGGAGATGAAAATCATCTCGCTTTGCATATCAAAGGAATTCCGCATAAGCACTAAAAAACCTCTATAATTTTTGATTTTTGGAATAATTATTGCTTCTTGTTATCAAAAATAAAAAATGAGAGCATTTTTATTGATTTCCATTGCCGTTTTACTCAATTCCTGTTTTTTCTTTTCATCTCGTGAACTTAATCAGATTAATACCGTGTATGATGATTTTAAAAAACAAGAAAAACATTACCTTCCCTTATCTGCAAGAGCTTATCCTTTGAATCCTAAAAAACGGATGGATTATTATACAAATCTGATTTTTGAACGCTATAAGGAAAATGGAAACGAAAGGAATCTCCTAAAAATCAAATTGAATCTGGATCCTGCACAGAATTTAGATTCGACTGTATTTATTAGGTTTGATAATCAACTGTATAAACTTTCTTTCAAAGATATTCAATCGGTGATAAAACATACTTCAACAACGACGCAAGAAACAAAAATTATCAAAGAGGAGAAGGATAAAAAAGAGGAAAAAGACGCTGAGAAAGAAATAATTATTCATACTTCCAGCTTGGTTTCATCCGAGATTAAACCTGTAAAAGCAGTTATAGAACTCCCGGATGAACTCATTTCAAAATTAGATAAAGCCGGTTATTTTATAGTGCGCTTTTATATTGATGATAACGCATATACCTTACGTTTAAAGAAAAAACAGGTACATAAACTCAATGAATTGTTTTCTCTTTAATTTTTAAAAATCGAAGCTTTTATTTCCCTGAGGCTCTTTTTATTTTATACCATAAACTGACGAGCATCAAAATAAAACTGATACTTGCAATAATAATTAATGCGGTTATTTGCGGAATAATATCGTGTAAATTACCGCCATACATAGCTGTTTTCTTGAAAGCTTGAAGAAAATGAGTAAGTGGAATGGCATCAGAGATTTTAGTCACCCAACCGGGCATCGCCGATAAAGGCCAAGTAAATCCGCTTAAAATAAATGCCGGTGTGGAAATTACCATTAAAAATTCAGTGGCTTTCAATCGATTGGGAATCAATATGGAAAATAACATTCCGATAAACATTGCGGCAAGAGTAAGCCAAAGAACGGCTATCAACATGGGAATGGTAAATACTTGGTAGTCAATTTGAAAAAAATTGAAAATCAAACCGACCATTGTCCATACAAAAGCCGATAAAACAAAATATGGAACAAACTTCACTGCAATCAAATAAAAAGGATTTTTAGAGATTTTGATTAGTTTCTTAAAATATCCGTCTTCAAAATCACGGGCAAATACCAATGCCATGGCAAGAAAAATAACCTGTTGCATAATAGCCCCCAATAGAGCAGGCAGCATAAAATAGAGATAATTTCCCGCAGGATTATAGAGTTTATGATAGGAAATTTGGAACGGCTCAAAGGCTTTTCGGGCCAACCGGGGTGCCAAACCTTGTTTTTTCAAACTTTCCATTTCTATTCCGGCACGTAGGGTCGCCAATACTTTTTGAATATTTTTACTGGCAAAATTAGCCGTCAAAATATTGCTCATATTCAAGTCAATTTGAATTCCCGGATACCTTTTTTGCAGGATATCCGCTTCAAATTTTTCGGGTATTGAGATTACGGCCACATAATCTTTTTTGATTTGCTCTTTTTCTATATTTGTATTGTCAGGAAAAACATCCTGTACATTCAATACTTCATTGTCTTGAAAAGCCTGAATCACTTTTTGTGACAAAGGACTTTGATCCT
>JAMOVT010000069.1 GCA_027061855.1 Flavobacteriales bacterium | reverse complement strand
GCCACATAATCTTTTTTGATTTGCTCTTTTTCTATATTTGTATTGTCAGGAAAAACATCCTGTACATTCAATACTTCATTGTCTTGAAAAGCCTGAATCACTTTTTGTGACAAAGGACTTTGATCCTTGTCAATAACCGCTACCGGCAATCCCGTTACCTTTGCTTTTTGATAGACAAAGCCAAATAAAATACCGTAGGCCAAGGGTGCTCCGAAAAAGATGGCCACGACCACATCGTTTGTAAAGAAACGTTTGATTTCGTTTTTCCAAAGGGCAACCAATTGTTTTTTCATCTTATTTTTTTATTAATACAGTGGCTTGATTCAACCAATCTTTTGTTTCTGTCTTTTCAATGGGTTTTATCCTTATTTCGTAAACCGCTTCGGTTAATTTATAGGAAGACGAAGGGCTGGTAATATCTGCATACCCGGGTAATTTTTTTATAAAATATACCTTTCCCTTCATTGTTTTTCCGGTAAAGGGATTTTCAATTATCAGAATATCGCCTTTCTTAAATTTGTAAATTTTTGATTCGGGGATACTAAAACGAAAATAGATTTTATCGGGATTCAAACCTGTGATTAATGTATATCCGGGGCTGGCCAATTCTCCTTTTTCAAGTGTTATGTCTTCTATTTCAAAAGCAGTAGGAGCGATGATATATTGTTCTTTTTCTGCGGTTTCCATTTCATTTAAAGCTCCCAAGGCTCTTTCCAACTGTCCTTTTGCTTGGGCGATCACTTCTTTGCGTGTGCCTTTTGCCACTTCTTTTTTCTTGGCTTCTATTGCTTTTACTTGTGCTTGTGCCATTTTATATTTCATCAATACCTCATCATATTTTTGAGGAGGAATCAAGGAATCTTTATACATATTTTTAATCCGGTTGAGGCTTTCTTCGGCAAATTCCAATTGAGATTTGGCGGCTTCCAATTTTCCGTCTATTTGCTTGACTTGTTCAATGGTCGCGCCGTTGTAAGCCATTTGCAATTGGGCTTTGGCTGCTTTAACGGCTCCTTCCGCTTGCATTCTTTTTCCTTTGAGCTCCGGGACGAAAAGTTTCAATAAAGTATCTCCTTTTTTTACTCGTTGTCCTTCTTCGACATAGATTTTTTCAATTCGTCCGGCCAGTTTCGGGGCCAAGGAAATTTGTTGGTATTTTACTTTTCCTCTGTAATTTGTAATTTTTTTCTGTGAACAAGAAATAAGGCCGAAGGTAAATACTACTCCTAAAATAATCGATTTATATTTCATCTTTTTCATTTTGATTCCTTTTTAGTTTAAATTTTCTACAATTCCGTCATATGCATTCAGCAAGGCGATAGTGGCCATATTTTGCCGGTATATGCTTTTTTTCAAATCCAATTCGGCTTTTTCCAGCCGGTTGAGATCTTTCAAAACTTCGGTGATACTCACAAGCCCGTTACGGTATTTTTTCAGGCTGTATTCATAAGTTTCCGAGGCCAATTTTACTTCCTGTTTGCGCATTCCGATTTCTTCCAGTGCTTTCTCATAATTCAGGAAAGCTTGTTGCTGTTGAAGAGCGATTAATTCTTTGGTTTCTTGAAGTTTTTCTTTTTGCGCTTCCACTTCATAATGAATTTTTTTTGATTTATTTAAAGCTTGAAGCCCGTCAAAGAGATTCCATTTTACTCCGATCCCCACATACCATTTCGGGTCGAGCATGGTCAAACTCCGGTCGGTGAGTTCATAATGAGCTTTGGCGGCAATCTTGGGAATGTATTCGCTTAATTCGGCTTTTTTCAAAGCTTTTTTGGCCTCAATTCCTTCTTTAAGGGCTTTTAATTCCACTCGCTCTTTCTTTTTTAATTGGGCAAGGTCTAATATCCACCGGCGAAAAGGGATTCTCAAATTCTGCAATTCCTTTTTGTTTTTTCCTGTTAATTGTGCCAATTGGAGTACGGCCAATTTTTTATTGTTATTTAATTCGAGTTCTTTTAAATCCAGCTCTTTTTCGGCCAATTTTATCTTTTGTAAATCGAGGTCGGTGGTGAGGCCGTTTTGAATGGCTTTGGTCACATATTCGTTTTGTTTTTGAAGGTATTTCCGGCTTTGTTTCAAAACCTCAAAAGAAGCATTGATTAAACCCAATTGTAAATAACTTTTACTGATTTTTTCTACCAATTCTTTTTTGATTATTTCATTCTTATAAGAGAGGGCTTTTTCCTTATGTTTCAAAGCTTTGCTTGTATTTGTCACTTTCAATCCCGAGAAAAGTATCCATTCGGCATCAACAGCGCTTTTATAGATGTTTTTTTCTTGTACGGGAGGAATGGGTTGGAGAGGAACTTGTGGAGGCAAGGGAGCATTAAAAGGCAATCCCAAGGCCTCTTTTGCAAGCAAGGATTGAGTTCCCATAAGGAGTTTTTGCAAATCCTCATCAAGCACAATATCGTTATCCAATCGGGTATATGAGGTGTTTAATTGGATTTTGGGCAAAAAAGTTTGCCATGCCCGTTTTCTGTCCAATTGAGTTTTACGGGTTTCAAACCGGTTAATTTTTAAGCTATGACTTTGTTCGATACCGGCTTGAATCAAAGCATTTAATTGCGGGTCGGCAGTTTGTGAAAACAGGTTTGGGATGCTTATTATCCAGATTAAACTTATATATAACAAATTTCTTTTCATCTCCTTCTTTTTTGCGTTTGCAAAGATAGGAGAGGGGGGAGGCCAAAATTTTTGACCTGCGTCAAAAAACTATTTTTGTGCGCGGATACGACTTAAAGTTTCCTGGGTGATGCCCAAATAGGAGGCGATATGGCCGAGGGGTGCCCGGTAGGCAATATTAGGGTATTTTTTGATCAGGAATTCGTAGCGTTCCTTAGCGGTATGAAACTGAATGGCATTGAGTTTGTCGGCTACATCCATCAAAAGTTTGATAGACAAAAGTCGTCCGAAGCGCTCTACCAAAGGATAGCGGTCAAAGAGTTTTTGTAACTCATTATAGGAAATACGATACAAAACGGTATCTTCGAGTAATTCGATTTCGTACCTGCCGGGCTTTTGTTGAAAAAAACTTTCCACGACAGTCATCACATCGTTTTCCGCAAAAAACCAAGCGGTAATATCTTTGCCTTTTTCATTATAGAAATGACTGCGTCCCATTCCTTTTTCAATAAAGTACAGATATTTACATATTCGTCCTTGTTCGACGAGTTTTTCTCCTTTTTTCAATTCGATTTTTTCAAAATTGGTTTTGATTTCGTCAAACAAATCCTTTGGAACAGGCATTATTTCATTGATGAAATGTTCTATGGACATAAGGCTTTATTCTTTTTTTAAATAATCATCCCATTCTTTGGGTTTGGGCGAATGGAGTTTTCCTACGGATTTGGCTACAATCGTTGCCACGGTGGCATCTCCGGTAACATTGATTACGGTTCTCAACATATCCAGCGGGCGGTCAATGGCAAAAATAAGTGCCAGGGCAATCGGCAATTTTTCGGGCGGAAAACCCAAGGCTTCCAATACAATTACCAGCATGATCATTCCCGCTCCCGGAACAGCTGCCGCTCCGATGGAGGCCAAAAGAGCGGTTAATACAATGGTAAGTTGGTTGGTAAAACTCAATCCTTCGGGCCATAAAACCTGTAAAATAAAAACGGCGGCAACGGCTTGATACAAGCTGGTTCCGTCCATATTTACGGTAGCCCCCACGGGAAGCACAAAACTCGATACTTCCTTATCCACTCCCACATGTTCTTCCACTCGTTCCATGGTCACGGGCAAGGTGGCGGCACTCGAACTGCTGGAAAAAGCCAAAAGTTGAGCAGGAGCGAGCTGTTTAAAAAACCAAAACGGGTTTTTTCGTGTAAACAGCCAAAACAAAAGCATATATACGCCCAACATAATTATCAAGCCCAAAACGACAGTTCCGGCATATTTCATCAAACTCCCGAGAATTTCGAAATCTCCCGCTGTTCCTACAATTACATTGGCAATCAATGCAAAAACGGCATACGGAGCAAAGAGCATAATGAGATCCACCATTTTTAACACCGCTTCATTGAGCGAGTCAAATACCTGTTTCAAAGGCTCTGCTTTGTGTTCGGGAATGAGAATTAAGGTAATACCCAAGAAAATGGCAAAGAAAATCACTTGCAACATTTTTCCGTTATCGCTCATTGCTTTAAAAACGTTATCGGGGACCATATCCACCAAAAATTGCAATTTGGGTTTGGCTTTTTGTTCCTGAGCCGATTCGATTTTTTTGGCAATCTTTTTATTTCCCGCATAGGTTTGTTCCAGTTTTTGCACGGTTTGTTGGGAAATGCCCTTTCCGGGTTGGGTAATATTTACGATAATCAATCCGATACTAATGGCAAAAACAGTGGTGGTAATATAGAGAAGGATGGTACGCAAGCCAATGGTTTTGAACTTGGCAATATCTTTTAGGTCGGAGACACCTTTTACCAATGAGGCCAATATCAGCGGAATGGCGATCATTTTCAATAAATTTACGAATATTTTTCCCCAGGGAGCAATCCAATCATACATAATTTGTTTTCCATGAGGAATTTTAAGGAAGATATAACCTCCTATCAGGCCTAAAAGCATTCCTATCATTATTTTCCAGTGTAAAGGAAGTTTCTTTTTTTCTTTCATATTTTATGGGTTTTATCAAGTAAAAACATATCCAATAATACCATCGCCGCAAAATTTTCCACGATGGGAACGGCACGCGGTACAACACAGGGATCATGTCTTCCTTTTCCTTTTATTTTTGTTTCGTTAAAATCTATATCAATGGTATTTTGCTCTTGCATAATAGTGGCGACGGGTTTAAAGGCCACTTTAAAGTAGATGTTCATTCCGTTGGAGATACCGCCTTGGATACCACCGGAAAAATTGGTTTTGGTACTCCCGTTCGCCAGGAAAATATCATTATGCTCGCTTCCTTTCATTTTGGTCCCTTCAAATCCGCTTCCGTATTCAAAACCTTTTACGGCGGGAAGATTGAGCATGGCATAGGCCAAACGGGCTTGAAGTTTGTCAAACAAAGGTTCTCCCAACCCTACCGGTACATTTTTAATCACACAAACCACTTCTCCGCCTATGGTATCGCCCGCTTTTTTTGTTTCTTCGATTTTTTCAATCATTTTATTTGCCGTATCGGGATCCGGACAACGCACGGCATTGGTTTCTGTCAGAGACAAATCCAATTCGAAATAATTTTTCTCCAAAGAAATCTCTCCAACCGAATGCACATAGGCTTGAAAATCGATTTCTTTTAATATTTGTTTGGCAATGGCACCGGCAACTACAATTGATGCCGTAGTACGTGCCGAGCTTCTTCCGCCGCCGCGATAATCGCGAATGCCGTATTTTTGTTGATAAGTGAAATCGGCATGGGAGGGACGAAATACTTCTTTGATATGGCTGTAATCGCGTGAGCGTTGGTCTTCGTTTTCTATCATAAAACCGATGGGTGTACCGGTGGTTTTTCCTTCAAAAATTCCCGATAGAAAAACCACTTTATCGGATTCTTTTCGTTGAGTAGTGATGTTTGACTGTCCGGGTTTTCTTCGATCCAATTCTCTTTGAATTTCTTCCAAATCCAATAAAATACCCGCCGGAACACCGTCAATTACACCTCCGATGGCTTTTCCGTGGGATTCGCCAAAACCCGTCAATCTGTAAATTTTTCCAAAGCTGTTGCTCATGCCGAAGTTTTAAAGCATAAAAATAAGCTATTTTTTTATAAATGATGAAGGGCCGTATTTTTATTTTGAAAATAACAACTTCCTTATATTTTTTCTTTAAATTCTTAAAAAATTGCATTTTTTTATGTATTTTAGTCAATCAAAAATCACAATAGACCAAAAACTTTGATTATGAATGAAAATCTCACTTTGTTTATTATTTACTCCGTCCTTTTGCTCGGGGTAATGTTCATTGCCGATTTTGCCTACCGTTTTTTTAAAGTAAAAGCGGAAACCTCCCGCAAAATCGCTCATATAGGATCGGGAATTGTGGCTTTAACCTATCCCGATTATATTTCTAATCATTGGGTGGTTTTTGCTTTGTCTTTGAGTTTTACTCTTATCCTTTTCGGATCTAAAAAACTTAATTTATTCCCCTCTATTTTTGAGGTGGACAGGCGTTCCTACGGCGAACTTTTCTTTGTGTGGACCACTTGGATTTTATTTTTGATTTATCAATATACCGGTGAAGTACTTTATTATTATTTGCCTTTCAGCATTGTGGTTTTTGCCGATCCGGTAGCCGCATTGGTAGGGCAAAAATTCCCCTTAAAAAAATATCGCTTGGTAGGGAACTCAAAATCCTACGGCGGTTCATTGGCATTTTTTATTACCGCTTTTGCTTTGAGTTATTATTTCTTTTCAAAAACGGCAGTGCCGGGAGATCTCTTGGTGGTTAGTTTCCTCCATGCATTATTGGTCACCTTTACGGAAGCCATTTCGACCAAAGGAACCGATAATTTTACCATCCCGCTGGTTTCCGTGCTTTATATTTATTTGATAATGAGCCTGTAAACCGGTGAAGATGAAAAAATGGACTGCATTATTGATTTTCCAATATTTTGCAGTGGTTTTTGTATTGATGCTTTTATACCGCGGAGGCAATTATTTTGAGCCGGATGCCGGGAGCTTTGTCTTTTATAAAAATTATTTAAGTGATTTGGGACGGACTCATTATTTTAATGATTTGCCTAATCCTTATTGGTTTTTATACAGTCTTACGCTTACGTTAGTAGCGGTTGGCGTATTTCTTTTCTTTGCGGAAATGAGTAAAACTTTGACCAAAGGGCGACGAAATTTTCTTTTGTTTATAGCCCTTATCTCCGCTTTGGGATTTGCAGGAATTGCCGTTTTTCCGGTAGATGTGGCCTTTTCGGAACATATCCGGGCAGGAAGCATTGCTTTTCTCTCCTTTTTTCTTGCCTTTTTACTGCTTTTTATTTACAGAAGAAAGCAGAATAACAGAACCCAACAATATCTTTTTATATTTCTCATCCTTCTCTGGCTGGCCTTTCTGGGAATCAAATTTTTTGCCCCTCCTTCACGAGCCAACCCCCAAGCATTGATACTGAAAGTAATGGCGCAAAAGAGCATGGTTTTGGGTCAACTGTTGATTGCTTTGTTGTTGTTAAAAAAAGAAAGAAACTGATTGAAAAGAAAAATATTTTTTAAAAGTTTTTTCTAATAATTACAATAAAAATTGATATTATATTGTGTTTCAGGAATTGTTTTTATTGATATAAAAAAGTTAATAAAAAATGATTATTTTTGTTTTGTTTTTATAAAAATAAATGTATTTTTGGGGCAAAATGTTAGTGATATCTCTTAAATGATTCAAAAAGGAGAAAATATATTTAATTTTAAAGTAAATAAAATATTAGTATTTTTTGCTATAATAGTATAGGAATGAATGTAAATATTTTGTAACAGATTGATAAATAAAAGTATAACTTTTTGAGTAGAGTTATTTATATAATTTTTATAAGTAAAAAAGTATAAATTTTAAAAAAAGAAATTTAAATGGGAATTTTAAAAAAAATTACAAAAGTTACAAAGGCAGCAATCAATGAAGCTTTAAAACCAGAGTCTTTTGATAAGGGAGATGAATTTGAAAATTATATAAGGCAGGTTATTTTTCCTTCTGATAGATATGAACTTATTCATAAAACCCATTCTTATATTGAAAATAAAAAAGACTATATAGAAAGTTCTTTATATCCGGATTTTTTATTCAGATGTAAAGAAACAGATAAAGAATTTTATGTGGAAGCCAAATTCAGAAGTAATTTTTATAAAGACAAAGTAGAATGGGCTAAACCTTATCAACTTAAAAGATATAAAGAAATTGATAATAAAAAGCCAGTTTTTTTATGCTTGGGATTACAAGGCAAACCTAATAAACCTGAATCTATTTTTATTATTCCTATGCAAGATTTAAAATATACCGGTTTATATGAGTCTTTTTTGCGGAATTATAAATTTTATAATAATAAACCTGTATTTTCCAGTTATTTATGGAGATTAGTAAATAAATAATGCAAAAAAAATCCATACAAGTTCAATGATATTTTAATTTAAAAAAATATAAATTTAAATAATTTATCATTATGCCCTAGCTATGTAAAGAAAATTTGATTTTCTTATCAAAAAAGCTATCTTTGTAAAGAAAATTAAGAAATCTTTACAAAAGGAAGAGCAGATGTTGGAAAAATTACCTGTACAAAAAGATATTGAAACGAAGAAAGTTTTAAAAAAATTGGCCTCTGCTCATCGTGCATTAGCTGAACTGAAAGGAGTTGTTTCTACCATTCCCAACGAAAATATTTTGATAAATACATTAGGATTGCAAGAAGCAAAAGACAGTTCGGCAATTGAGAATATTATTACTACTCATGATGATATCTATAAAGCCGATCTAAATTTGGATGCCTTTAAATCATTAAATGCAAAAGAAGTACAAAATTATATTTCGGCCTTGAAAAAAGGCTTTGCTTTAATCTCCGAAAAAAATATATTGACAAATAATGATATAATCGAAATTCAATCCGAATTAGAAAAAAACAAAGCGGGGTTTAGAAAACTGCCGGGTACAGCTTTAAAAAATGCATCGACAGGAGAAATAATCTATACGCCTCCCCAAGATTATGCAGAAATAATTGAGTTAATGTCAAACTTAGAACAATTTATCAATGATGACACAATGTCGGATTTCGATCCTTTGGTAAAAATGGCAATAATTCATTATCAATTTGAAAGTATTCATCCTTTTTATGATGGAAATGGACGAACAGGGAGAATTATAAATGTACTGTATTTGGTGATGAAAGATTTATTGAATCTGCCTATTTTGTATTTGAGCCGGTATATAATTTTAAATAAAAAAGATTATTATAGATTATTACAAGAAGTAAGAGAAACTGACGATTGGGAAAATTGGGTATTATTTATGTTGGATGCAGTGGAACAAATTTCCCGCGAAACCATTGAATTGATTGAAAAAATCAGAAATTTAATTTTTGAATATAAAAATATATTACGAAATAATTACAAATTTTACAGTCAGGATTTATTAAATAATCTATTTAAACATCCTTATACCAAAATCGAGTTCGTGGAAAGGGATTTGGGAGTTTCAAGAGTAACAGCCGCAAAATATTTAAATGAATTAGCTAAGGACGGAGTACTAAGAAAAGAAAAATTAGGAACAGGAAATTATTATATCAATGAAAAGTTAATGAATTTATTAACTACTAAAAATAATTAAATTTTAAAACAATATGACAAGCAAAGACCAAAGAGCCGAACTACATGCACAAATCTGGAAAATAGCCAATGAAGTTCGCGGCTCGGTAGATGGATGGGATTTTAAACACTTTGTATTAGGAACCCTTTTTTATCGTTTTATCAGTGAAAATTTTACCAATTACATCGAAGGTGGAGACGAAAGTGTAGACTATCCGAACTTGCCCGACGATGTGATTACCCCCGAAATAAAAGAAGACGCCATCAAATCCAAAGGCTATTTTATCTATCCCAGTCAGCTTTTTGTCAATGTGGCCAAAAATGCTAACGACAATCCCAATCTCAATACCGATTTGGCAGCTATTTTCTCTGCCATAGAAAGCTCTGCCACCGGATATCCTTCCGAGTCGGATATCAAAGGCTTGTTTGCCGATTTTGATACCACCAGCAACCGGCTGGGTAGTACCGTAGAAGAAAAAAACAAACGTTTGGCAGCGGTATTAAAAGGAGTAGAAGGCTTAAACTTAGGTGATTTTGAACACAACCAAATAGATCTTTTTGGTGATGCTTACGAATTTCTGATATCAAACTATGCTGCCAATGCAGGCAAATCCGGAGGAGAATTTTTTACCCCGCAAAGTGTTTCCAAGCTCATTGCCAAATTAGCCATACACAAACAAAAAAGTGTCAACAAAATTTACGATCCGGCTTGTGGTTCCGGTTCTTTGTTATTGCAAGCCAAAAAACAATTTGATGCGCATATCATTGAAGACGGTTTTTTTGGGCAGGAAATCAACCATACCACCTACAACTTGGCGCGTATGAATATGTTTTTGCACAATATCAATTACGACAAATTTGAAATAGCTTTGGGCGACACGCTTCTCAATCCGAAGTTTATGGACGAAAGACCTTTTGATGCCATTGTATCCAATCCGCCTTACTCGGTTAAATGGATTGGCAAAGACGACCCGACACTAATCAATGACGAACGTTTTGCACCCGCGGGTGTATTGCCACCCAAATCAAAAGCCGATTTTGCTTTTATTCTGCACGCACTCAATTACCTGTCTGCCAAAGGCAGGGCGGCTATTGTGTCCTTCCCCGGTATTTTTTATCGCGGTGGTGCAGAGCAAAAAATAAGAAAATACTTGGTAGATAACAACTTTGTAGAAACCGTGATTGCTTTGGCGCCCAACTTGTTTTACGGTACTTCCATAGCCGTAAACATTGTGGTACTGTCCAAACACAAAACGGATAATAAAACCCAATTTATAGATGCCAGCGGCGAAGGTTTTTATAAAAAAGAAACCAACAACAATATACTGACCGAGGCACATATTGAAAAGATTATGCAAATCTTTGACCAAAAAAATGATGTGGAGTATATAGCCAAAATGGTAGATTACGACGAAATTGTAGCCAATGATTATAACCTCTCGGTCAGCAGCTATGTAGAACCCGAAGACACCCGCGAAGTAATAGATATCACCAAACTCAACCAACAAATTAAAGAAACCGTAGCCAAAATAGACAAGCTGCGTGCCGACATTGACCAAATAGTAAAAGAAATAGAAGGATGAGCCGTATAAAAGAACTATTAAAAGACGTTAAAGTAGAATGGAAGCCTTTGGGGGAAGTTTGTGATTTTCAAAATGGATTTTCATTTAAAAGTAGTTTATTTAAATCAGATGGATTACCAATAATTAGAATAACTAATTTAGATGGTAAAAATATTAATTTAGAAGATGTAAAATATTTTGATCCAAATGATTATCACTCCGCTAACCCTCTTAAATATTCAATAAAAAAAGGAGATATTTTAATAGCTATGTCAGGAGCAACTACTGGAAAAATTGGCTATTATAATTATGATAAAATAGCTTATCTAAATCAACGTGTAGGTAAATTCATACCCAATAAGAGAATTCTTAATAATCGTTATCTTTATCATTTTTTATTAGCAAATACAGAATTTTTATATGTTTTAGCAGGTGGTGGTGCACAACCAAATTTAAGTTCTAAAAAATTAAAAGCCAAACTTCAAATCCCCATTCCGCCCTTGGAAGTACAAAAAGAGATTGTTCGTATTTTGGATAGCTTTACAGAGCTTACAGCAGAGCTTACAGCAGAGCTTACAGCAGAGCTTACAGCTCGTAAACAACAATATACTTACTACCGCGACAAACTATTAAGCTTTAAAGAAGACGAAGTGGAATGGAAGACTTTGGGGGAGATTGGAGA
>JAMOVT010000068.1 GCA_027061855.1 Flavobacteriales bacterium | reverse complement strand
GAACAGACAAGCCGGGAGATAATCGGATTTTTAATAATGTAACCAAAAATCATAAACAAAATCAACAAACAACAGATAACTATCAACTGATAACAGACAACTAACAACAAACAACTAAAAAAAATGAAACCAAAAATAGTACTTCTAACCGGTGCGGGCATCAGCCAGGAAAGCGGCATAAAAACTTTTAGAGATGCCAACGGCTTGTGGAACAATCACGATATTATGGAAGTAGCTTCGCCGCAGGGCTGGGTAAAGAATCCAGAATTGGTACTGGAATTTTATAATCAGCGCCGGCGTCAATTGCACGAAGTACAACCCAATGCGGCACATAAAGCTATTACCAAACTGCAAAGCCATTTTCCGGTAGAAGTAATCACTCAAAATGTAGATGATTTACACGAACGTGCAGGCAATAAAAACGTACATCATTTGCACGGAGAATTATTCAAGGTGCGAAGCGAAAAAAACGAAAATCTGATTTACGATTGGAAAAAAGATCTGCATTTAGGGGATAAGGCTGAGGACGGTGCGCAACTGCGTCCGCATATTGTTTGGTTTGGCGAAGCTGTTCCGATGATAGAAAAAGTAATTCCGTTGGTACAACAGGCCGATATTTTTATTATAGTAGGAACCGGAATGCAAGTATATCCGGCTGCCGGATTGGTAGGTTATCTCAAACCGGAGGCAGAAATATATTATATAGATCCTTCTCCTTCGCCGATTTATACATCAAATTCTTTATATATCATACAAGAAAAGGCAACAAAAGGACTGCCAAAGCTTGTGGAAAATTTAATTAATCAATATTAATTCACACACACTTGAATGCTTGTAAGTCCTACAATTCCTGCGGTTTCTGTACGTAATCTGTTTTTTGATAAACCTGCCAAAATAAAGTTATTTTCTTTTGCAAGTTCTATTTCTTGGGGTGAAAAGCCTCCCTCAGGGCCTATACATAATAAATAAGAGGGAACGGGTTTAAGCAAGGTGGATAAATTTTTTTCTGCTTTGCAATAGGCAATAAATTTTTGGTCTTCTTTCCGGTTTTGAATAAAATCACCCCATTTGGTCAAGGGATTTAATATCGGTTTGTGCAATCTCAAAGATTGTTTCATTGCCGCAATAATTACACGTTCTAATCGTTCCGGGTTTATTTTTTTTCGTTCCGAATGTTCAGTCAAAATAGGTGTGATCTCATTTACTCCTATTTCAACCGCCTTTTCCAAAAACCATTCAAAACGGTCAATGCTTTTCGTTGGTGCAATAGCTATATGAATATATTTCGGGGAACTTGGACGATGGCTAGATTCAATTATCTCAACCCGTGTTTTATTGGGATTGTTATCGGCAATTTTAACGGTGAAAAGATCTCCTAAACCATTTGTGATATATAAAATATCCCCAATGCTTTTCCGTAACACCTTCGCGATATGCCGGCTTTCACCTTTGTCAAATATATATTCCTTTTTTTCTGATGATAAATCGGGGGCGTAAAATAAATTCATTTTAGTTTTGATTTAAAAGTTTTTCAAAAAATTCCTTTTCTTTTTCAGGTTCTGCTTGAATCAATTCTTCAATTAAATCATGATATTTATTATTATGATATAACTTTTTTAATAAAATGCGTGCAGGTCGATGTAAATGCCAATTGAAATGGAGCGAAGCATTCATCAGATTGCGAAGGCTTTCTTTGTCAAAAGAATTTAGTGCGTCCAAAGCCGCAAAAGCATTCAGCCTGACTTCAATTATATGAGCAGGAGAAGTATATTCTTTTATTTCTTGAAAAAATTTCCCTTTTTCCTTAGCTGAATATTGAGGAGTAATTAAAGTCAATGTAAGCCAAGTAATACGGAAACTTTTGTCATTACTTCCCGAAATATGAGCTGTTTGCTGTAAAAGAGAATATCTTTCACCGGGGAAATTCATGGCATACCTCCATAATACAGCTTCTTTTGTGATATATGAAGGATCCTGAATAAGGCTCTTATATTTTTCTTTTATTTTAATAGGAATATGTTGGAGAGATATTGCAATTAACTGTCTTGTTTTCAAATCTTTATTAAACAGCGAGTCGATAAATGAATCTTTCCGATTCTTTATGGCATATTCAATGATGTCTTCATAAATGGGATAAAATTCATTTCGTTTCAAAAGGATATTGTATAAATTTTCTATTTCCGGTGAGGTTTTTAATTTTTTTAAGGCAGTATATCTGTCTGAGAAATAGGGACTTTTCAAGGCTTGATTTTTAAGCCATTCTTCATGGGATTGAAATTTTAGATTCATTAATAATCGATTGTCGGTATTGGGAACTAAGCTGACTAAATTATGAAAATCCGGAATTTTAAAATCAGAAGAAAAATATTTTGTTTGAAGCGTAGAATCTTTATAAATAAACAGAAATGGGATAGGCTGGGGGAGTTCATTTTTCTCAAAAATAATACTATCGTTTCTATATGCTAATTGCAAAACGGGAATTTTTGTACTGTCTAGCCATAAATCGAAGAAAGAAGTAAGAGAATCTCCTGTTTGTAAATATATCTCGCGTTGTAAATCTTTGATTTCTACGTTTTTATATTTATGATTATTCAGAAAAGAACTTATTGTTTTTTTAAAATTTTTCTCTCCGATTTTTTCACGTAGCATTTGCACCACCCGGGCTCCTTTCTGATAATAACTGAGACTGGAAGCATTGGGCCTATGTATGGGAATAGTGTCATTTTTTGCAGCTTTTTTTATTTGCTCGTCATACTTTAAAATTTCATAATCGAGATAATCTTTTCCAAAAATATATTCATCGTTCAGACGGGCATAATAAGTAGCAAAACCTTCATGTAGCCAATGATCCGAGGAAGATTTACCTGTAACGAGATCGCCAAACCATTGGTGAGCCAATTCATGTGCACTTACATTTACAAAATTTATATCATTAAAAGCGATACTATCTACCACATAGCGATTTCCGTTAAAAGAAGAAACAGATACATTTTCCATTCCGCCATACAGAAAATCCCTTAATGGAATTTGTTTGTAATTTGTCCATGGGTAGGGGACGCCGATTTCATTTTCTATAAAATCAAAAATTTCTTTGGATTTATAAAAGGTTTTGTCCTTTTTATTAGTTAAAGGATATTGATAATTATAAATTTTTTTTCCTGACCGGCTAATAAGACTATCTGTCGTATAATTACCAATTCCCAAAAACATCAGATAACCGGGAGCCGGTTGGGATTGTTCATAGATCCAACGTATTTCATTATTTTTTCTTTTTTCCTTTTTGTTAAGGTTCCCGTTGGAAACCACTTGATACTTTTCATCAAAATCAATAGTTAATTTCCACGGAAATTTATCATTTTGATCTTCATTTTGTGGCAACCAATGGCTGTTTCCTTTTCCTTGTCCTTGGGTCCATACTTGTTTTTTTCCTTTTTTTGCTTCCCAACCTACAAAATACATGGCTTTTGTGGGATAAGCAATATATTGAAGTTTAAATTTATATTTTTTTCCTTTTTTAAATCGCTTGTATATAGTCAATTGTTTTCCATCAAAAGAAATTCGCTGATTAAATAAACCTTTTTTTACTTTGGTAAAATATATTCCTTTTGCATCGATTTTGATTTGACCGGCATTTTTATCCGGGATGAGTTCATAGATAAGTTTTCCTTTTATCATTTTATTTTGAGGAAAAATTTTCAATTCGGCCGAAAGCTTAATTGTATGGTAATTCTTTGCCTGCTGCGCAAGAATATGTATTGTTTGGATAGCTATTAAAAGAAATACTCCCATTTTTTTCATAAGGGCAATTTACAAATAAATAAAAAATCGGAGAAGGATAATATGTGAAAATACCAAAAATCAAAACAGAGCTGTTTTCTGACAAAAATCATCTTTACTCAGTTTTTTAATTTTTAGTTTTACGCCGAAAATAAGAAACTATGAAACAATCATCACACAAAGAAGAATCTATGTTTTATAATCCCGAACCTTGGGAAGCTTGGGAAACAAAATTAGTTGCCGGGAGTATTATAATAGCTATTATTAGCTTATTTATTCTTGCCGTATTAATTAATTGGTTAATTCTTTCCTGATGTCCACATTGGAATTTGAATTGAGTTTTCGAAATAATCGTTGGTTTTGTAAAAACAATCAATTGGTTTGTGAAGCCGGTGATTTGCATCTTCTTGATGAAAAATTAAAAGAAGCACTTATTTCTTTGGGATACAAAGGAAATTATCAAATTAAATATCATTTTGATTTTGATGTTTTTCCGCTTTGGATGAGGCAATATATGCCCCATTATTTTAATCGAAATTTTGAAATTAATCTCACACAAAATAATAATTATGAGTCAAGTAAATAAAAAATGGTATCAAGGAATGTTCAGTAATGAAGACTGGTGGGCTGCTTGGTTGGGTTTGTTCTTCTTCGGTTTGGGTTTATTGAGCATTTGGGGACTGGATGTAGTCGGGTGGATTGTAAAACCCAAAACCTGGGAATTTACAAATCTTGTCAGTGATTTTTCCTGGTCTAAATTATTAAAAACTTCTTCAAAAAATTATAAAAATTTGCACCCTTTTGCAGCTCTTTTGATTACTTATGTTGTTTTTGCGGTATTAACCACAATTGGAGCCTATTATCAAAAATTAAATGTTAAAAAATATTTTAAAGGTTTTACGATCATATTTTTCCTTACCTGGTTTGCTTGGATAGTAGGGCATGAAGCACATTTATCGGCAATTAATGCTACTGTAAAAGGAAAAAATTACTATCAAATGTTTCATCTTTCCTGGGGATTACAACTGGGTGGTGGAGCTTCATACATCCTTGCTTTGATTATCGGTTTGATCATCGGAAATTTTATGTCGGGTTTTTCGGAAAAACTCAAGGAAGCGGCGAAGCCCGAATGGTTTATTAAAACCGGTATTGTTTTGCTGGGTATCAAATTGGGAATGATGACAATGAAAGCTGCCGGTTTTACCTATGAATTGGCTATTGCCGGAGCGGCGGCAGCCTTTGTAGCTTATTTACTTTTTTGGCCTATTGTATATTATATTGGCAGGAAATTTTTTGGACTAAACCGTTCATCTGCCGCAGTTCTTTCTTCGGGTATTTCTATCTGTGGTGTGTCTGCCTCGATAGCTACGGCAGGAGCAATCAAAGCCAAGCCTGTGATTCCTATCGCCGTTTCTACATTGATTCTGATTTTTGCAATGGTAGAATTGGTCGTCTTACCTCCTTTATATACCAATCTGGCACCCAATCAACCCATAGTAAATGGTGCAGCCATGGGAATGACTGTGAAAACCGATGGGGCTGATGCTGCTGCCGGAGCCATTTTGGATGAATTAATGGTTTCCAAACATCTGAAAAAAACTGGTGAGCATTGGGAAGAAGGCTGGATTTTGAGTGCGGCTATTTTGACTAAAATATGGATTGATATTTTTATTGGTATTTGGTCTTTTGTTCTGGCTATTATATGGATGCGGAAAGTCGAAGGAAAAGAGTCAAACGAAAAAATACCGAAATCGGAGATTTGGTTCCGTTTACCTAAATTCGTAATGGCTTATATGCTCGTTTGGTTTATATATTTAGGGATAATGTATTTCTTCCCCGATTTGGTAGATGCAGCAAAATTCGGAGGAAATATTGTGCAGGGACCTTTCCGTAAATTAATGTTTATGCTTACTTTTTTAAGTATCGGAATAATTACCAATTTTAAACATCTTAAAGGAATGGGTAAACTCACCTTGCTCTATGCAATTGCTCTATTTGTAATAATTGCACCGATAGCATATCTTGTGGCTTATCTTTTCCATCATGGAATGATGCCGCCGGTAATTGAATAAATAAAAAAATTATTTATACTAAGAGGTTGTGGATTCGCAACCTCTTTTTTATTTTGTATTTTTGAAGTATGTATTAGAGGAAACTTATGAAAATAACTACTTGGAATGTCAATGGTATAAGAGCCATCATGAAAAAGAATTTTGTCAATGATATTCAAAAAATATCTCCCGACATATTATGTTTACAGGAAACCAAAGCGGATGCAGAAACGGTATTGGAATTGCTTAAACCATTGAACTTTAAGTATATGTATGCAAATGCCGCTGAGAAAAAAGGATATTCGGGAACTGCTTTATTAAGTAATATAGAACCCTTATCGGTAACCTACGGAATAGGAATGAAAGAGCATGATAATGAAGGAAGAGTCATTACAGCTGAATTTCAAGATTTTTATTTGGTGAATGTATATACTCCCAATTCCGGACAACAATTAAAACGTCTGGGTTACCGGGAAGAATGGAATAAGGCTTTTAGAGACTATTTGCTTAAATTGGAAGAAAAGAAACCCGTAATTGCTTGTGGAGATTTTAATGTGGCACATCAAGCCATTGATTTAAAAAACCCGAAATCCAATTATAATAAAACAGCCGGCTATACACAAGTGGAAATTGATGCAATGTCCGATTTATTGCAATCGGGTTTTATTGATGCTTTCAGGTATTTATATCCGGATAAGATACAATATACTTACTGGAATTATAAATTCAGAGCCAGAGAGCGTAATGCTGGCTGGCGTATTGATTATTTTTTAGTAAGCAAAAAACTCATAGATAAAGTGATAGATGTCATCATTCACGATGATATCTATGGATCGGATCATGCACCGGTAAGTTTGCTTATCGATTTATAAATCGGGCAAAATCTGTGGATGTTCAAGGATATCGGCAAATAAATCTCCTATTTTTTTTACTCTTTCCGGAACGGTTTTCATAGTAAAATCAGAAGGGGTATATCCTCCTTTTTCCACTTCTTCCCATTTTAAAGGGGTAGAAACCCGTGCTTCCGGATTGGCACGTGGTGTATAGGGCGCCGCTGTATTTCTGGTGATTACATTTTGCATAAAATCAATTACTACTTTATCACCGGCATGGGATTTTCTTTGTTGTTTGATTGTGGTAATCAAATCGGGATTTTCTTGGGCTAATTGTTCGGCTAATTGAGCTGCCCAAGCTCTCACTTCATCAAAAGTATAACCTAATTTAACGGGAATATAAACATGCATGCCTGTGCCTCCTGAAGTTTTTACATAGGAAATAAGTTTTAAGTTTTCCAATTTTTTATGCAATAATTTTGTGGCTTCGTTTATTTTATCAAAAGAAACTTCGTCGGAAGCGTCCATGTCAAAGACTACAAAATCGGGTTTGTCAAAATGGGGATAACGGGAAGCCCATGCATGAATCTCCAGACAGCCTCGCGAACCTAAATAAACGAGTCCCGCTTTATTTTTAACTACCGGAACCCTTAAAACTTTATCTTGGCTTTTTTCTTCATATAAATAAACTTCTATAAATTCTTTGGGCGCTTTAATATCAAAATCACGTTTATAAAAAGAGAAACGATGGATTCCATAAGGAAAATAATGAAGAGTCAACGGACGATTTTTTAGAAATGGAATCATATAATCGCCCATTTCATTATAATAATCCATCAAATCTCTTTTGGTAATACCGGCTTCGGGCCAATATAATTTATCCGGATGCTTGGATTCAATAATATATCCATCTACTTCATAGGTGAAATATTCGTATTTTTTTTTTGCCATTTTTTTCTTTTATATCATTTCTTTATAGTAGCGTTTTTTTATTTCTTGCAATAATTCCGGTTGGATATTGGGTTTGAAAATCCGAATCATATCTTTGACCGTATCATCTTTATAAAACAAGCCTTTCACCACATCAAAATTATTATTACTGATGTTGTTTTTAATTTTCATGGTGATTTTTCTGAATTCTTCCCAAGGAAGATATTCCGGTATTTCTATATAATACATTCCGTCAATACAAGCATCTTTATAAATATTCTCATATATTTCATTGATATGAAAGAACTTGCTTATTTTTATGGAAACCGGTTTATCCGTTTTAATTTTCTTTTTATGGAGTAATTTAAATCCGTTTTCTTCCCATTTTTTTTGTAATTCGGGTATTTGACTATATGAATCCAGTCCTTTAATTCTGATTCCGTAAATTAAATCTCTCCCTGCTTTAACTTTTGCAAAAGAAGCATTGATATCAAAATCAGTAGTTTGATTAATTTTATTTGCTCCTCGCAAAATTTTGGCAAAAGAATAGACTTCGGAAGTGGCAAAGATAATTGACCGGGGTTTTGATTCCAATTGGAAATCCATTCCATGTAATCCGGGGAAAGGATGATCAATATTAATGACAAGAGTGTCGGGTAATTTGTGATGATTTACCAAGCTGATGCTTTCTTCTTTGATAACATTTCCAATAACTTCACGTGATTTTTCCATAATGCAAGAGTTTTGTATAAAAATA
>JAMOVT010000067.1 GCA_027061855.1 Flavobacteriales bacterium | reverse complement strand
TTTTAAATTTTACGGGAAATCCTTCTACATTCCTTCCGTAACGGTCGATTACATACCATTTATTTTTGGTGACGAAAGTGTATTGAATTTTTCCGTTGCGGTATAAATCAACAGGATATATTTTACCGATTATTTTCCCGTCAAATTTCTTACGCCATAGTTCTTGTCCTGATAAGTCTTTATAAACCAGTTCATTATTTTGATTTTGGTAAATAATGCGATAGGTTTTGTGCTTGTGATTATATACGAGTTGTGGTTTAATAATCGGTGTATCCTCCATAGAAACCGTAAGCATATGTTCGATACCTTCTTGTTTTTGTTTTGAATCGACTTTTTGCAATAATAAATTTACATACGTATTGTTGTTTTCAAAACTATAATTTTTATAAAGGTAAAAATTATTCCCTTGTAACCGGAATTGTCTGAGATTCTCAATTTGCGCACCCGAAGGAAATAGCTCCGAAAATTCTTGAAAATCCTTTCTATTGATCAAAGTACTTCTATTTTCTATGGAATTTATCAATTGCTTTAAGTAGGCATTGTTTTCCGTTATAAGAATATAATCGTCAATTACAGTAAAAAACGAGGCTTTAAACTTGGGTAATACGGGTTGGAAAAAATCTTGTAATTGTTCAGGCTCTTTTATTTCATATATATCATAATTATTATATGTAGTTGAAAACGGATTTACCTTGATAAAGTCCATAGCGTCTTCAAAACCCAAAATCATGGCTTTGTTGAAATTTTCTTCAAATACACTTAAAGAAATCAAACTCCGGAAGCGTGATTTAGTTGTATATTTAATCAAAGGCTGATACTGAAAATAGGCGAGAAACTGCTCATAAAATCCTGGAAAATCATCAAAGCTCATGGTCGTTAAAGCTGTGAAACCTTCCGGAACAAATTGGTATATTTCATGTGATTCGCCTTTTATTCCTTTAAATATTTCTCCTATATTTCTTTCTTCTTCATCTAGGCCCACTCCCGAATAAACAGGTTTTAAATAATCTATTGCATCATAAGCTTCTATTTCGGGTAAATCCTTTAAGGATATATTCAAAGAAAACCGGTTGAAAATATCGGGTTTTAACTGTTGCGAGAATTGTATCAAATTATAATCGGCATTTCGATCCAATAATAAATCTGTTTTTTCTAATAAACGCAGTTGTTCCGCAGTAGGAGTTTCCTTTTTTTTCCGGATCATATTTTCCAGATTAATACGCGAATCCGATATATAAACGATATCATTGCTTTTGTATCCGAAATATTCTTTTTTTTTGTTGATTGCTTTAAAAATATTTACTCCCTCGTATATTCCGTCAATTTCATGAAAGGTTTGATTAAATTGTGAAGATAAGCCTAGAGCTACAAAAGAACGCAGCTTATCGTCTTTTTGGATAACATATAAATAAAAGGGGAATTGAAAGCCAATTTTTTTCAAAAAATTCCGGTCTGTTTCTGAAATATATTTTTGAAAAACAGGAGAATTAAGCCGGTTGATTTTGACATTTTTATTAAATACAAATATGTAACCGGTATAGTCCGGAATTTGCTCATGCCAGGATTGTTTTATAGAAGAGTCGTTTTTCTTTTGTCCGGAATTACAAGACCAAAACAATAGAATAATAAGGCTCAAATACAGTCCTGCTCTTTTATAAAACATAGTGTAATTATATTAATGCAACGAATAAATTATCATCTTTTTGTTCCACTTTGGCTACTTTTTTCTTTTTAAGGCCTTTTATGGCTTTATCCCATTTTTTGTTACTCAGACCTGCTTTTTCTTTAAGTTCGGCAAGAGGTATTTCTTTGGTTTCTTTTAGAATATTTAGCACCTTTTTTTCCTCTTCGGTCAATTCCACTGCTTTTTTCTCGGGTTTCATTTGAGGGAAAAAGATTACTTCCTGGATACTGTCATTGTCGGTTAGGAACATCGTCAACCGGTCAATCCCGATTCCTATTCCGGAGGTGGGAGGCATTCCGTATTCCAAAGCTCTCAGGAAATCTTGGTCGATAAACATGGCTTCGTCATCTCCTTTTTGAGAGAGTTTCAATTGCTCTTCAAAGCGTTCGCGTTGATCAATCGGGTCATTTAACTCCGAATAAGCATTGGCCAATTCTTTTCCGTTCACCATTAGTTCGAAACGTTCGGTAAGACCTTCTTTTTCTCTATGGGCTTTGGTAAGAGGACTCATTTCTTTGGGGTAATCGGTAATAAAAGTAGGTTGTATATAATGATGTTCACATTTCTCTCCGAATATTTCATCGATTAATTTACCTTTTCCCATGGTTTCATCTACTTCAATTCCCAATTCTTTGGCAATTTCTCTGATTTTTTCTTCTGATTTTCCATGTAAATCGTAACCCGTATGTTCTTTGATTGCATCGAGAATGGGTACACGCGGATAGGGTGCTTTAAAATCTATGGTTTTATCTCCCATTTTCACTTTGGTATCCCCGGTTACTTCTTTGGCTACCTTTTCCAAAAGCTCTTCGGTCATTCCCATCATCCAATTATAATCCTTGTAGGGAACATAAAGCTCCATTACGGTAAACTCGGGATTATGTGTTTTGTCCATTCCTTCATTTCTGAAATCCTTGGCAAATTCATAGACACCGTCAAAACCTCCTACGATTAAACGTTTGAGATATAATTCATTAGCGATACGTAAATAAAGCGGGATATCCAAAGCATTATGATGAGTAATAAAAGGTCTGGCGGCAGCCCCTCCGGGAATGGGTTGGAGAACCGGTGTTTCCACTTCCAAATATCCGCGTTCATTAAAAAAATTACGCATCGTATTGATAATCTTGGAACGTTTGATAAAAGTATCTTTCACTTTATCGTTGACAATCAAATCTACATAGCGTTGACGGTAGCGAAGTTCGGGGTCGGAAAAGGCATCGTGTACTTTTCCGTCCGCATCGATTTTCACTACCGGTAAGGGACGTAAGGATTTTGTCAATACCGTAAGCTCTTTTACATTGATGGAAGGTTCGCCTACTTGTGTTTTAAAAACTTCTCCCTTGACACCGATAATATCTCCAATATCGAGCAATTTTTTAAAAACGGTATTATAAAGAGTTTTATCTTCACCCGGACAAAGTTCATCCCGGTTGATATAAATTTGCATTCTTCCCGTAGCATCTTTGAGTTCGGCAAAGGATGCTTTTCCCATAATTCGGCGGCTCATAATTCGGCCGGCAACACTCACTTCTTTGCCTTCGTATTGGTCAAAATTATCTAATATATCCTTAATTTTTGCAGTAACTTTATATTCAGCGGCGGGATAAGGGTCAATACCTAACTCTCTTAATTTCTTTAAAGATTCTCTTCGTACGATTTCTTGTTCGGATAATTGCATAAAACTCTAACTTTTAATTATGCAAAGATAAGACCTTTCTTTTATTTTATGGAATGCAATTCCGGAAAAAAAATGGATGACGAATTTAGAAAAAAAGGAAGAATAATCAAGTCAATTGAGCTGAAAGGGAAGGGAAAATAGAAATAAAAGGAAGGAAAAAACAAATTTATATTAAAAAATTCTCTTTTTTATATACAAATACATAAAAACTATTTCTACTGTCATTGCGAGTGCAACGCAGTGAAGCATGACAATCTCTGTGAATCAATCGCAGTCGTTTATAAAGCAATATCATTGTTAATATGTTTAAGATTGCCACGTCATTCGTTCCTCATTCCTCGCAATGACATTGTAAGATTATGGCTTTTGATACAGCTGGTTTTATAGAGAAAAAAAATATATATAATATAGAAGAAGATGTAGATTATTTTTAACATTTTTTAATTGCCAATATTAATCTCTCCTTTTTATTTTTTCCATTGTTTTTTTTCGCTGAATTTTTCCCGAAGAAGTATATTCAAATTTGGGAATGGTATAAATTTCCTTAGGAATTTCATATTTAGAAAGCACTTCTTCCATTGTGAAATGAAAAGGAGTTTCAGTTTCAATTATCAAAACAACTTTTTCTCCGAGTTTATCATCCGGTAAAGCGGAAATAAAAAAACTCTTATCTATATAAGGAGTTAATTTTTTTTCAATCTCCTCGGCTTGTAATTTAATTCCTCCGGAATTTATCACATTATCAAAGCGTCCTTTCCACTCAAAATGATGAGAATCGATCAGTTCCACTATATCATTTGTTTGTATGATATTTTCTTCAAGAAATGATGTCTTTATGCGTAAGCACTCCCTTTTATCAATATCAAAACTCACACCGGGCAATGCCGCAAAAACATTTTCAAATAAATCTGTTTTGTATAGCCCGGCTTTTTTGTTGAGTGGTTTAACAGCAATATGAGTAATTGTTTCCGTCATACCGTAGGTAGCAAATACGGCAGTTTCTATATTTTTAATTTTGTCAATATATCTTTGAGAAAGAGCACCACCTCCTATAATCAGTTTTTTGAACCGGTGAATATCGTTTAAATTAGCAATTAATTGGAGAGGTACCATCGCTCCGAAATCAAAATCTTCTTTTTGAAGGATTTGTCGAATGGATTGATTGTCGGGACTGGAAACAAAAAGATTCCAGCCTCCGGTAAATGCCCGTACCCACATCATTTTTCCGGCGATAAAATCGGAGGAAAGATTCAATAATGCTTTGGTCTGCGGAGAAAGCGAAAAAAAATTAATGGTTTTTTCGGCACTTTTCACCATTGCCTTTTTAGAAATTTTCACGGGTTTGGGTTTTCCGGTAGATCCCGAGGTGTGAGCAATGATAAAATCGTTGTTGTCAAGCCATTGCCGTAAAAAAGAAATATGTGAAGGCCAATGGGTCTTCACATATTTCAAAAATTCCTCTGTATTTGAAAAAGAATGATTCTGTAATTGAAATTGGGGATGAATTTTCATCATAAAAAAAGGTTTCAATTACAATTATAAGTTATTCTTTTTCTTTTAAATCTTTGGTCAATTCATCCATTAATAAATCCATTACTTCATTTGAAACTCCTGTGGTAGAAAAGCCTCCGTCATGGAAAAGGTTTTGCATGGTTACTTTTTTTGTCAAATCCGAGAATAGGGTAATGGTATAATCGGCACATTCTTCGGCGGTTGCATTTCCCAAAGGAGACATCAACTCGGCATATTTTAGAAAAGCTTCAAAACTTTTCACTCCTTTTCCGGCCGTAGTAGGAGTAGGGGATTGAGAGATGGTATTGACACGTACACCGTTTTTCCTACCGAAGAAATAACCGAAATTTCTTGCAATGGCTTCGAGATAAGATTTATTATCGGCCATATCGTTATAATCGGGGAAAACACGTTGTGCAGCGATATAAGAATAAGCCACTATGGAACCTTGGGGATTCATAGCGTCTTTGTTGTATAATAGATTTAATAATTTATGAAAAGAAACAGCCGATACATCCCAACCTTTTGTCAACCAATCATAATTGAGATTTGTATAAGGACGTTTTTTTCGCACATTTACCGACATTCCGATAGAATGAAGAACAAAATCCAATTTTCCACCTAATATTTCCATAGATTGGTCGATTAAATTTTCAAGATCTTCAAGCGAAGTGGCATCGGCGGGAATGATTTGGCTTCCGGTTTTTTCGGCAAGTTTATTGATTTCGCCCATTCTCATTGCTACGGGAGCATTGGTCAAAACAAATTTAGCACCTTCCTCATGAGCTTTTTCGGCGACCTTCCATGCAATTGAGTTTTCATCTAAAGCGCCGAATATGATTCCTTTTTTTCCTTTTAGTAAATTATAAGCCATAAATTTTTCATTTTATTTTAAGGCAAATATAAGATAAATTAAGAAATTCCTTTTTATCGATTTAAAAAAGGCTTTTGTATGCGGAAAGTTTTTCATATCCCGAATAAATTTTATAAGTTTGTAGTAGAAAAAAATTACCGGTTATGAAAAGAATAGTGAAGCCAACCCCCAAGAATGAAGAAATTACCGTAAGTCCCAAAAAAACCATTGTCAGCAGAACGGATGCCAAAGGAATAATCAAATTTGCCAATGACTATTTTATGGATATTGCGGGATATAATGCCGACGAATTATACGGTCAACCCCATAATGTAATTCGTCATCCGGATATGCCCAAAATCATTTTTAAATTACTTTGGGACGAGCTGAAAAAAGGCAATGATATGCGTGCCATTATTAAAAATCTGGCTAAAGACGGAAGATATTATTGGGTAATTACCAATTTTCATACATTGAGGGATGAAGACGGAAACATCATCGGTTATTATGCCAGACGGAAAGCGGTTCCGCAACATGTGAAAGAAGAGATAGAAAAATTATATAAAACCTTAAAAGAGCTCGAAGAGCATGGTGGAATGGAGGCTTCTGAAAAATACCTAAACGAATGGTTGAAAAAACACAATACAACTTTTCAAGATTATGTAGAGAGTTTATTTGGAGGAGACAAAGAGCTTATCGATAAATATCTAAAATCAGAAGTGAGTGATGAGCAGCTTGGCAAATGTGAAGATAAATACATTTCTCAATATGAGAAAAGCCACAGCAATACGAAAAAGAAAAAAAGTTTCCTTAATAGACTTTTAGGCCGTTAATTCATAAAAATTTTACACATTGAACAGTTACTATTTTATTCTCGGGTTAAGCATACTGGTAGTATTTTCTTACTTTTTTGATATCCTTTCCAAAAAAATTCGGGTACCTTCTGTTATTTTATTAATGGGAACGGGGATTCTCATCAAACGGATTATGGAAAAATATGGTATTCCTATGCCGGAATTGCAAGGGATTGTCAATATATTGGGGCTTATCGGTTTACTGTTGATTGTGCTTGAAGCAGCTTTGGAATTGAAATTGACAAAGGATAAAATTCCCCTTATTCTCAAAGCTTTTGCTACCGCTTTACTTATTCTTATAGGAACTTCATTTGCCATAGCCTATTTGATTTACTGGCTAGGTTTAACAGATGATTTTTATACCGCCTATATCAATGCGCTTCCTCTCTCTGTGGTGAGTAGTGCCATTGTAATTCCCAGTGTGCAGTTTCTCGATGAAGAAAAAAAGGAGTTTTTGATTTATGAATCCACCTTTAGTGATATTCTTGGAATTATCGCTTTTGATATTGTGCTAATGCTGCCTGAAAGTGAAGGAAATGTATTAGGACATATTACCGGCAAAATCTTCCTTACGATTATAGCTTCCTTAATTATCGGTTATGTACTGATTTTCTTTTTCCAAAATATACAAACAAAAGTCAAATTCTTTTTATTTCTGTCGATTTTAACAGGATTATTTGTGGCCGGAAAAATATTGCACCTTTCTTCTTTGATTCTCATTTTGTTTTTTGGGTTGATGCTTGAAAATTACGATGTGTTTTTCCGTGGAAAACTCAGAAAAATTTACAAAAAAGAAATCATTGAAAATGTTAAAGAGCAATTTAAGCTCATTACTTTTGAAATGGCTTTTCTTATTCGTACTTTCTTTTTTATCCTTTTTGGAATGACCATCAATATTGAGGGAGTTTTCTATCAAAATGTATATATCATCGGTGGTTTTA
Organism: Flavobacteriales bacterium; assembly: GCA_027061855.1. Lineage (GTDB taxonomy): Bacteria > Bacteroidota > Bacteroidia > Flavobacteriales > Flavobacteriaceae > JALSPZ01. Next base: position 29,463 of record JAMOVT010000067.1, on the reverse strand, counting down.
TTTTGTTACTTACTTTCCTTGTGAGATTTTTGAATCTAAAACTTATTTTCCGTGGAAAATCTTTATTCCCCGAAGTCTTAATGGCTCCTCGCGGGTTGATTACCATTCTGTTATTCTATAAAATCCCCGAGCAATATAAAATCCCTTATTTCAGTCAAGAGGTAATCACTTTTGTGATTTTGGGATCTGCCTTGCTGATGATGTTGGCCTTGATGTTTAGCAGGAAGAAAACTACCAAGGAAGAGTTTGAGTTATACGAGAACTTCGATCATGCTCATCATATTGATAATGAGCTATGGGAAGAATTATATAGTGAGCATGAAAAATAATCATTTCAAAACCGGAAAGGATAAATCCTTAATGTTTTGTATTCCATCCGTAATAAATTGACGGTAAAATAATTCTTTTGTTTGTACAGGCAGTTTTTTGGCTACCGGTAAATTTCCGTCGATAAGAAGTAAAGCCGCTTGTAATAATCTTTCGTCCGGCTCCCCGAGAACACCCATGTTTTTATAATCTTCTTTGATATAATAATCGGGAGTAAGTCCGTTATAGAAGTCCGAAATTCCTTGTACATTTGAGATTTTCAATACAATGGGTTGCATGGCCCATTTATGATTGGGATTTACTCCTCTTTTTGTAAAATCCGACGAATCATATAAAGTGATAGACGCAGTGTATTTTCCATGTGTTTCGGTTCCGATATGTACAATATCTATATAGGGACGTAAACAGTTTATTAAGCTTTCACTGGCAGAGGCGCTCGAAGTGGTGGCGATGATATATACTTTATTCAAATTCAGACTGCTTATAGGAGTACCATCACTCATTTCACTTACAAAGGGACGGTATAAACTCTCGGGATAATTTTGTTGATACCATTCTTGTAATTGCGAATGCCATTGATAAACGACCAATTTTTCTCCGGTAAATTGCCCCGTAATCATAGAAGCCAAATATTGCATGGTAGAAACACTTCCGCCCGAATTGTAGCGTAAATCAAGAACCAATTCATCAATCGGATTGTTTTTGAAATCCTCCATCACTCGATTCAATTCTTGATCATACTCAGAAACAAAATTATTATACATCAAATAACCGATTTTTTTACCGTTTTGTAGAAGAATTTTATGGATGTAAATAGGATTTTCACTGATTACTTCTTTGATTAATTCGATAGTAATCCCCGTATCTATAAGGACATCGTTTTGCCATTGGGCCAATTCCACTTGTAAAGTTTCAGCCCCTAATAATTCCGAATAATTTTGGACAGTAAGATAAGTACCGTTCACTTTTCTAAAAACATTTCCTCTTTTTATTCCCGCGAGGTCTGCCGGAGAACCCGCTAATACATATTTAACATATGCAAAAATCCGGGAATTGGATCCGGGTTCATATACCAGTCCGATGCGCATTCCGGTAGTTTTTCTTATTCCTTGAAACATTTGCTCCAAAGCTTCATAGTCATCAACAATCCAAGACCACCGATCTACTATATTTCGTTGATAAAGGAGGAACTCAAACAATTCTTCCGGAGAGGGAAAACCTTCCAGATAATCATTTAATTCGGATTGATTCTGAAACTTTGTGTCTTGTAAATCCGGAATTTCATCTTTCCATAAATAATAAGCATTCAAACCTTTCCAGACAAAATCTTTGATTTCCAATTGGACATTGTCTTGATAAACATCGTCTTTTTTACATTGTATAAATATAAGTCCTAAGGCTAAGACAAAAAGTAGTTTTCTCATGGAAATATGTTTTGTATTATTTTTTTGATTTCTACGGCTTCTTTCACATCATGTACACGCAATATTTGTGCCCCCTTCAAGGCAGCAACTGTATTGGCAATACTCGTGGCATTCCCCATATCGGCAGGAGTTCCTCCTAAGGATTTATATAACATTGACTTGCGGGAAATACCTATCAATAAAGGTTTATTTAATAATGTAAACTCATCTAACCGCTTTAATATTTCATAATTATGCTCTAAAGTTTTTCCGAAGCCAAATCCTGGATCCAAAATCACTTCATCAACTCCATATTTTTTTAGTTTGTCGATTTTTTTTAAAAAATATACCATAATATCATTCACGACATCTTTATAGATAGGATTGTCTTGCATATTTTGCGGTGTTCCGGCCATATGCATCATAATATAAGGAACTTTAAGCGAAGCAATGGTTTGAAACATATTTTTATCTAATTCTCCGGCAGAAATATCATTGATTATTTTAGCTCCTTTTTCCACCGCCTCTTTTGCAATCGTGCTGCGATAAGTATCTATGGAAATAGTAGCATCGGGAAACTCTTTAACGATTTTTTCCAGAAATGGCATGAGTCTTTTTCTTTCCTCTTCTTCACTTACCAAAGCAGCTCCGGGCCTGGATGAAAAAGCTCCGATATCTATAATTTCGCCTCCTTCATCCAAAATTTGTGCCGCTCTATCAATCACAGATTTTTCAGTTACATACCGGTTTCCGTCAAAAAATGAATCGGGGGTGATATTCAAGATACCCATAATTTGTAGGGCAGGCTTTTTCATCTGATTTTTTTTCAAATATAATTTTTTTTACTCAGAATCTTATATTAATTTAAAAGATAAATAGTTAAAAAATGTTATTAATAAACTCTTGAAAAATAAATGTAATTTTTGTATCTTTGTTTATTATTTAAAATGATTCTAAATAAGAATTTTTTTATATCTTTGTGCAACAAAAATTACTATAGTTATGTTATCGAAAGAAGAACATCAAGATAAGGTCCTGAAAGAGGTTACCGAACAAGAATATAAATACGGATTTCAATCGGATATAGAAACTGAAAAATTTCCTCCCGGATTGAATGAGGAAATTATAAGGAAAATCTCGGAAATACGACAAGAACCGGAATGGGTATTGGAGTTTCGCCTGAAAGCGTATCATGCCTGGCTCAAAATGGAAGAGCCTAAATGGGCCCACTTAGTCATACCCAAAATCAATTTTAACGAATTGATTTATTATGCCAAACCCAAACCAAAGAAGAAATTGGAAAGTCTCGATGAAGTGGATCCCGAGATATTGGAAGTATATGAGAAACTGGGAATACCGCTTGACGAACAAAAAGCCCTTTCGGGAGTAGCTGTGGATGCGGTTTTTGACAGTGTATCGGTGAAAACCACTTTTCAGAAAGAACTGAAAGAACGGGGAATTATATTTTGCCCGATTAGTGAAGCCATTCGTGATTATCCCGATTTGGTAAAACAATATTTGGGTTCTGTGGTTCCGTATTCCGACAATTATTATGCGGCTTTGAACTCGGCGGTTTTTACGGACGGTTCTTTTGTGTTTATTCCCAAAGGAGTCCGCAGCCCTATGGAATTATCGAGTTATTTCAGGATTAATTCGGCCGGAACCGGACAATTTGAACGCACACTTGTAATTGTAGAAGAAGGCGGCTATGTAAGTTATCTCGAAGGATGTACGGCTCCGCAAAGAGATGAAAATCAATTACACGCCGCAGTGGTGGAACTCATTGCCAAAAAAGATGCGGAAATCAAATACTCAACTGTGCAAAACTGGTATCCCGGAGACAAAGAAGGAAAAGGAGGAATTTTCAATTTTGTCACCAAACGCGGTATCTGCAAAGGAAACCATTCCAAAATAAGCTGGACACAAGTCGAGACAGGTTCGGCCATTACTTGGAAATACCCTTCAACTATTTTGAAAGGAGATAATTCCATAGCCGAATTTTATTCGGTTGCGGTGACCAATAATCACCAACAAGCGGATACCGGAACAAAGATGATTCATATAGGGAAAAATACAAAAAGCACCATCATCAGTAAAGGGATATCCGCCGGAAAAAGCCAGAATTCCTATCGCGGATTGGTAGATATAAAACGTGGAGCAATCAATTCACGTAATTATTCCGTTTGTGATTCATTATTAATGGGTGATCAATGCGGAGCGCATACTTTCCCATATATCGATGTAGAAAACCGTTCTTCCATTGTGGAGCATGAAGCGACGACTTCAAAAATTTCCGAAGAGCAACTTTTTTATTTGCAACAACGCGGATTGGATGAAGAATCGGCGGTGAATATGATTGTCAATGGGTACGCCAAAGAAGTATTAAATCAGTTACCGATGGAATTTGCCGTGGAAGCACAAAAATTATTGGAAATTAGCTTGGAAGGAAGTGTGGGGTAAATAGGATAAAGTAAAAAGTGGAAAGTGGAAAGAGAAAAGTGGAACGAAATGGAATTCCATCATGGTTTTACCTCTTTGTACAAATTTATGCAGTTAAAAGATATGAGATATGATAGAAAAAAATGTAATGCCAAGTAAAATTCATCAATTAAACAATTCAACAAATAAACGATTCAACGATTCGACAATTAAACAATAATAAAATGAAAAAAAAACCTTTATTACAAATAAAAAATCTACATGCCAAAATTGGCGATAAAGAAATCATAAAAGGATTGAATTTAACCATCAATCCCGGTGAAGTCCACGCCATTATGGGACCGAATGGAACCGGAAAAAGTACGTTAGCTAATGTGATTACTGGAAAAGAAGGCTATGAAGTAACCGACGGGGAAATCATCTACAAAGGTAAAAATCTTTTGGACTTAGACCCCGAAGAAAGAGCCTTGGAAGGTATTTTTCTGGGATTCCAATACCCTGTGGAAATTCCCGGAGTGAGCATGACTAATTTTATGAAAGCGGCTATCGATGCGCAAAGAAAATACAAAGGGCAAGACCCTATCAAACCCGGCGAGTTCTTGAAAATGTATCGAGAGAAACAAAAAATGGTCAATATGCCCGACAAAATGAAAAACCGTTCGGTAAATGAAGGTTTCTCGGGCGGGGAAAAAAAGAAGAATGAAATTTTCCAGATGGCGATGTTACAGCCGGATTTAGCTATTCTCGATGAGACCGATTCCGGATTGGATATAGATGCTTTGAAAGCCGTAGCAGATGGCGTGAATAAATTGCGTAATAATGATAATGCCTTTTTGGTAATTACTCATTATCAACGTCTTCTCGACCATATAGTTCCGGATATTGTGCATGTAATGTATGACGGAAAAATTGTCAAAACGGGAGATAAAAACCTTGCCAAAGAATTGGAAGAAAAGGGATATGCATGGATTGAAGAAGAATATAAAAAATCAAAACAAAATGCCTAGAACGAGAAAACTTTTAGAACAACATATCATTGATTTTTTTGAAAATACTTTTTCAAAACAAATACAAGAGGAGCCCGGTTTTATAAGAAAAGCCCGTATCGAAGCTTTTCAAAAATTTAAAGAAAAAGGTTTTCCCACTTTAAAAGATGAGAAATGGAGAAAAACCAATTTAAACCGGTTGTTGGATAGTTATTATCATCCGGTAGCTCACTCAGTGATCAAAGACTCTTATGAAAATGATATATGTATTGTGCCCGAGCTGAAAACCAAGAATATTTATTTGGTTAACGGCCATTATGCGGGTGATTTTCAAGAACTTGAAAATGGAGTTTTATTGGGAAGTATCAAGCAAGCAGCCGGAAAATATCCCGAATTGGTCCAAAAATATTTCAATCGTTTGACCGAAAAATCCACCAATCCTATGGACTATCTCAATACGGCCTTATTTACGGATGGTTTTTTTATGTATGTGCCGGAAAATGTGAAGAACTTCAATCTGCAAATCTCACAAAAACTGGATGCTCCGGTAGATGCATTAATCAATACTCGTAATCTTGTGATAATAGAAAAAGATGCACAAGTGAATATTATTCAATGTGATGATTCCAATGAACACAGAAGTCATTTTGCTACTTTTGACAGTGAAATTTTTGTCAAAGAAAATGCCGAACTCAATTGGTATAAATATCAAAATATTAATAATTTAAGTGCTTTGTTTTCCAATTCGTTTTCTGAAGTAAAAGAAAAAGCACGGTTTTATACCAACTTCTATCAATTAAACGGAAAACTTTTGCGCAATGAACAATTTGCCGATATTTTAGGTAAAGAAGTGGAAGTGGATCATTACGGATTATATTTGGTCGATAAAACACAACAATTCGATAATGTGATATTTATATCGCATTCATCGGAAGGGAGTTATTCCAATCAAAAATTCAAAGGGATTTTAGATGACAGCGGAAAAGGATTTTTTAACGGACAAATTCTGGTTAAGAAAGATGCGCAGCAGACAAATGCTTATCAAAAAAACGACAATATCTTATTGACGGATAAGGCCAAAATCAGTTCGCAACCTTTCTTGGAAATCTATGCCGATGATGTGAGTTGTAGCCATGGTTCCACCACCGGACAGCTTGATAATGAAGCTTTATTTTATATCAGGCAACGCGGAATATCAAAACGTGATGCCCAACTTTTACAATTATATGCTTTTACAGGCGAATTGATCGAGGCGATTAAGATTCCCGAATTAATAGAACCGACTAAAGATTTGATAAAAAAACGATTAAACGGAGAACTGGATGTATGTGAAAAATGTATATTGCAATGTACCGTTCCTAATTAGTGTGTAGTGTGGAGTTCGTAGTGTGGAGTTCTTAGTGTGTTGTTCGTAGTGTGGAGTTCGTAGTGCGTAGTGCGTAGTTCGTAGTGTGCAGTGTGTAGTGTGTAGTACAAGTGTATAGTTTTGTTTGGGTTATAGAAAATAAGTTGTATTTTTATAAAGAGTTTAACCAATAACTACAAACTCAACACTCATAACTCAACACTCATAACTCAACACTCATAACTCAACACTCATAACTATGAACTCGTAACTCATAACTCATAACTAAAAAACGTATATTTATAAAAAATTAAAACATGAGAGATAATAACATTAAGAAACTGACTTTTCAATTTGCTGTTAAAATAATAACTTTATACAAAAAATTGGCGAATGAAAAGAAAGAATATGTTATTAGCAAACAGATATTAAGATCCGGCACTTCTATTGGAGCCAATTATAGAGAAGCGGATAATGCTGTAAGTAAAGCGGATTTTGTCCATAAATTATCTATATCTCAAAAAGAAGCTGACGAAACATTATATTGGTTGGAGTTGTTACATGAAACAAAATATATTGATCAAAAATATTATGATGAACTTCATAATGAGGCTGAAATTATTTTAAAAATCATAAAAACAATTATAATTAATACTAAGAAAAATATGAAAAGGTAAATCTTATGTATTATGATATATAGGCATACAATAACCCCAAACGCATAACTACGAACTCATAACTCATAACTAAGAACTTATAACTCATAACTATGAACTCATAACTCATAACTATGAACTCGTAACTCATAACTATGAACTCATAACTCATAACTCATAACCCCGAACTCATAACTCATAACTAACAAAAATGAAAACAATAAAAGAAAAGGAAGCGGAATTGCTGGAAGATTTTTCTATGTTTCCCGATTGGAACGACAAGTACAATTATATTATGGATATGGGAGGAGAGCTTCCTCTCATACCGGAAGAGCATAAAAACGCACAGACCAAAGTAGAAGGCTGTCAATCTGCCTCTTGGTTAACTGTGGATAAAAAGGACGGAAAACTCTATTTTAAAGGAGATAGCGAGTCTATTTTAGGAAAAGGAGTAATCAGTATGCTTTTAAACTTATTGAATGGGCATACCGCGGAGGAAATAGAAAAATACGATTTTAATATTGTTCATCAAATTGATCTCCCTAATCATTTGTCACCTACCCGTAAAATGGGTTTGGAATCCGTAATGAAAAGAATAAAAGAATTAGCAAAACAAAATATGTAATACCATGTCAGAAGAACACAAAATACCCAAAAAAGTTTTGGAGGACGCCATAGTAGAGCAGCTCAAATTAATTTATGATCCGGAAATTCCTGTAGATATTTATAATTTGGGACTCATTTATGATATTGATATCGATGATGATAATAATGTCAAGGTTTTAATGACTTTAACGGCCCCCAATTGTCCCGTAGCAGATTCATTGCCCGAAGAGGTAAAAACACGAGTCAAAGCTACTCACGGAGTAAAAAATGCAGAAGTAGAACTTACTTTTGATCCGCCTTGGAGCAAAGATTTTCTCAGTGATGAAGCAAAATTGATGCTGGGAATGATGTAAAAAAGAAAAAAGAAAATTTTAAATACGACTATCAAGGAAAATCACGGTTTATAAAAGTAAAGAAAAGGAATAAAGAGACCACCGTTATAAAAGAAAATGGAGGATTTAGATGAATCTGGTAACCTGAATATTCTCAAATTCAATTCTTTAAAAAGAATAGTAATTTATTTGAATTTAAAAGAATGTGATGAAAGAAAAAAATCATTCAAAAAAATATAAAATTGTTTTGTCAAAAGTAAAAATGTTTATATATTTGCACGCCTAACAAGGAAACCCGACCTGGTAGCTCAGTAGGTAGAGCATCTCCCTTTTAAGGAGAGGGTCCTGAGTTCGAGCCTCAGCCAGGTCACTTCTTTTTAGATTAACTTTTTGAAATAACAATTTTCCGACCTGGTAGCTCAGTAGGTAGAGCATCTCCCTTTTAAGGAGAGGGTCCTGAGTTCGAGCCTCAGCCAGGTCACTTATAAAATAAAAAAGTTAGGCAAATATGCTTAACTTTTTTATTTTTGAACCTCTTTTTTGCGCACGTGGTGGAATTGGTAGACACGCTAGCTTGAGGGGCTAGTGGCCGTTTAGGCCGTGCAGGTTCAAGTCCTGTCGTGCGCACTTAATTTCTGTTAAAAATCATTTTATCTTTCTTTTTTTATTAAATAATAACAAAATCATTAAATTTTTATAAAATTTTGTAATAGTCAAAGGAATATGTCATTGTACCTTTGTGGTATAAAAACATTAAAACGAAAAGCTTATGAGACATTTTATGAAATTCTACAAGACATTCCCTTTGCTATTATTAACGATAGTTTTATCTTCAAATATTTTAACTTCCTGTGTAAAGGATGATGATAATGAAGATACTCTTCCCGAATTAACGCAAGAAGAGAAAGATATGTTGATCAAAATGCGTGAAGAAGAAAAATTAGCAAGAGATGTATATGAATATCTTTATGAAAAATATCCTTCATTTACAATTTTTGGAAATATTTCTTCCAGTGAACAAGTTCATATGGACAGGGTGTTAGCTCTATTGGAAAAATATAACTTGGAAGATCCTGCCTTACCTAATCGCGGTGAATTTTCTGATCCGGATTTACAAGAATTATATACGCAATTAATTACTATGGGAGAAACATCAGAGGTAGATGCTTTGAAAGTAGGAGCTACCATTGAAGATTTGGATATCTACGATCTTGAAGAATATACCGCTTTAACTAATAATATAGATATTTTACAAGTATTTGAAAATCTTACTTGTGGATCAAGAAATCATATGAGGGCATTTTATGGCCAATTAATTCTTTTGAATGAAACTTATATCCCTCAATTTATTTCACAAGAAGAGTTTGATGCCATTGTAAACTCTCCGAAAGAAAGATGTGGTATGTAATTTTTAATAGTGTTCTATAGGAAGAGGTTGTCCAATAAATTTTAGGCAGCCTCTTTTTATTTTATAATAAATCGGGACGTATGTTTTTTGTTCTTTCCAATGCTTTTTCTTCCCTCCATTCTTCTATTTTTTTATGATTTCCACTCAATAAAACATCAGGCACCTTCATTTTTTTGTATTCGGCAGGTCGTGTATATACCGGAGGAGAAAGTAACTTATCCTGAAAGGAATCCGTTAAAGCAGAGGTTTCATCAGACATGGCTCCCGGTATGAGTCGCACAATAGCATCTGTGAGAACGGCAGCAGGCAATTCTCCTCCCGATAGAACATAATCCCCTATTGATATTTCCTTGGTAATATGTAGATCGCGGATTCGTTGATCTACCCCTTTATAATGCCCGGCTAATATTATCAAATTTTTATGGAGAGACAATTTATTAGCAGTTTCCTGTTTCAATAAAGGCGCATCGGGAGTCATAAAAATTACTTCGTCATATTCTCTTTCTGATTTTAATTTCGATATGAGTTTATCAATGGGTTCGACCATCAATACCATTCCGGCACCTCCTCCATATTGGTAATCATCGATTTGACGATATTTTCCTTTGCCATATTCATGTAAATCATGTAAATGTATTTCTACTACTCCTTTATCAATGGCTTGTTTTACAATAGAGTGCTCAAAAAAACTTTTGAGTAAGTCGGGGACGGCACTGAGAATATCAATTCGCATAAATTTCTTTTTTGCAAAAATACAAAGCTTTTGGCGGATATAAAATTCAATATTTTTTTAGGTTTTATAAATAAATAAAAAATGTTTCAAAATAATTAGGTTTAGAAATAAAAAAGCGTACCTTTGTCGGAGTTATAATTAATAAATAGTAAAAATGAAAACAGGAACAGTAAAGTTCTTTAATGAAACCAAAGGATTCGGTTTTATTATCGACGACGAGTCAAACACAGAATATTTTGTACATGCAACAGGTTTGTTGGATGATATCCGTGAAGGAGACAAAGTAGAGTTTGAACTTACAGAAGGAAAAAAAGGTTTGAATGCAGTTAATGTTAAGCGTGCTTAATCATTACTGAATAAATTTTTTATCGAGAATCCCGCTTTAAGCGGGATTTTTTTTATGCCTTTTTTTGCCAAGTATCGAGGTATTTTTGAGCAATGGAAATATAATGATGTTCCCTTTCAATAAAATCCCGCGCATTTTTTCCGATATGCATAATTTTTTCCGGATCATTAATTAATTCTTCAATTTGCATAAATAATTTTTTTTCATCGGGGAAGGCATTGATTAATACTTCTTCATTAGGTTGATAAAAAGCTTTCCATTCTTTTTCCGCTCCGCTTAAAACACATTTTCCGGCAGCCATTGCTTCCAATGCATTATAACCTTGATCATACGAATATAATTGGTCTATCAAGATATGAGCTTGTTGATAAATCTGGATATATTGATTGTAAGGCAAATTTTCCGTTGTATGAACTACAACTTTATCCGGATATTTATTCTCTATTTTCCGTAATACATTCAGTATCAACGGACTCCCTTTTTTGTAAAAACTACTCCGGTTAATTCCGTGAAAAATCCGGATTTTTCCATCAATTTCGAGAGGATGAAAAGCAATCTTGTCAATATTTATAGGATTTGGAATCATATCCATTGCTTTCCGGTGATTTTCATAGGGAATTTTATAATCAAAATCCGTAGGGATAATCCCTTGGACTTTTTCTGCCAATTCAGTATAATTTTTTTTATATCCCTTTTGCAGGTATCGCAAACTAAAATGGTATTCGGATTCTAATTTCGGATTTTCAATCAATGGAGTTAAAGTGGAATATCTCATTAGGTTACGGCTATAATATTCTATCACATGGCTGTCTTCTCCACAAGCGAGTAAAAAAGATTTTTTGTTTTGTTTGATAATCATATTATTAGCCAAGCTAGCAGTGGTAGAATCAAGCCCGAAAGGATCCTGATTAATAAATTGCACAACATCATAATCTCTGAGTTTCGGCAAAACTTTATAAAGCCTTCGTTTTCTTTCTTTTTCAAAAATATCTATACCCGAAAGGCGATGAATAACCTTTCCCATAAAAAAACCGGCAGAATTCTTTTTCATGCGGGAACTCACATCGATATCCGAAGAATAGTTTTTAAAAGAGTCACCTGTGCTTATTAGAGTGACAGTATGCCCGAGTTTTTCCAAAGCTTCTTTCAGGCTGTTATGTAAGCGGCTATATTCTCCAACCAAAAGTATTTTCATCCGGGTATTTTTATCAAAAATAGAATAAAAAAATGAAAAACTTCAATTTATTAAAAACTTGAAAATTATGCTTGCTTTCACTATATTTTGATAGTGAAATATTCGTTTTTCTCGCAAAAAAAACCTATATTTGTATTTATCATTTAGTTGAAAATTTGAATTATGAGTGAACAAAACAAAAAAGCACAAGATTATTCGGCGGATAGCATACAGGCGCTGGAAGGAATAGAGCATGTAAGGATGCGTCCCTCTATGTATATCGGGGATGTAGGGGTAAGAGGACTTCATCATTTGGTCTATGAAGTGGTGGATAATTCCATCGATGAAGCCATGGCCGGGTATTGTGACCGTATAGATGTGGTAATTAATGAAGATAATTCGGTTTCCGTTCAGGATAATGGTCGTGGAATCCCGGTTGGAATGCATAAAAAGGAAGGAGTTTCTGCACTTGAAGTGGTAATGACAAAAATCGGTGCCGGAGGAAAATTTGATAAAGATTCTTATAAAGTTTCCGGAGGACTTCATGGAGTAGGAGTCTCGGTTGTTAATGCCCTTTCCGATCATGTGCTGGCACAAGTTTATCGTGACGGAAAAATTTGGCAACAAGAATATGCAAGAGGAAAAGCCTTATATCCGGTAAAAATAGTGGGTGAAACCGACAAAACCGGAACCATGGTTAAATTTCATCCCGATATCGAGATTTTTAAACACGGAATTGAATTTGATTATGAAACCTTGGCCAACCGGATGCGGGAATTGGCTTTTCTTAATAAAGGAATTCGTATTAGCATTACGGATAAACGAAATAAAGACGAAAAAGGAGAATATATCCATGACGAATTTTACAGTGAAGAAGGTCTGAAAGAGTTTATTCGTTTTCTCGATGCACATCGTGAACCGATTATCAGTGATGTAATCAGCATGGAGGGAGAGAAAAACGGTATTCCAGTAGAAGTTGCTATGATATATAATACTTCTTATACAGAAAATGTACATTCCTATGTCAATAATATCAATACACATGAAGGAGGAACTCATCTATCCGGTTTTAGACGGGGATTGACTTCTACTTTGAAAAAATATGCCGAACGTTCGGGAATGCTGGATAAATTAAAATTCGAAATTGCCGGGGACGACTTTCGTGAAGGTTTAACAGCCATTATCTCCGTTAAGGTAGCCGAACCTCAATTTGAAGGACAAACCAAAACAAAATTGGGAAACCGTGAGGTGAGTGCACCTGTGAGTCAGGCAGTATCTGAAATGTTAAATAATTATCTCGAAGAAAATCCTAAGGATGCCAAGCGTATCGTGGAAAAAGTAATCTTGGCGGCACAAGCAAGACATGCGGCAAAAAAAGCCCGTGAAATGGTGCAACGGAAAACCGTCATGGGAGGAATGGGACTACCCGGAAAACTTTCGGACTGTTCTGAAACAGATCCCGAAAGATGTGAATTGTATCTCGTGGAGGGTGATTCTGCCGGTGGAACTGCCAAGCAAGGGCGTGACCGAAATTTCCAAGCGATTTTACCTTTAAGAGGAAAGATACTCAATGTGGAAAAAGCCCTTCAACACAAAGTATTTGATAATGAGGAAATCAAAAATATTTTTACTGCATTAGGCGTGAGTATCGGAACGGAAGAAGACAGTAAAGCCCTTAATCTGGATAAACTACGTTATAACAAAGTAATCATTATGACGGATGCCGATGTAGACGGAAGCCATATTTCCACTTTGATTTTGACATTTTTCTTCCGGTATATGCGCGAATTGATTGAAGAAGGACATGTTTATTTGGCCACTCCACCATTATATCAAGTGAAAAAAGGACAGAAAAAAGCCTATGCTTGGAGTGATGAGGAAAGAGACAAATTATTAGAAGAATTCGGCCAAGGAGCTCATGTACAACGCTACAAAGGTTTGGGAGAAATGAATGCCGAGCAATTATGGGAAACAACGATGAATCCCGAAACGAGAAAATTAAAGCAAATAGTCATTGAAAATGGAACGGAGGCAGATAGAGTATTTTCTATGTTGATGGGAGATGAAGTGCCTCCTCGAAGAGAATTTATAGAGAAAAATGCTGTATATGCCAATATAGATGCATAATTTCATTTATTAAATTAATTAAAATGCCTTTTGGTCGAATGAAGTAATCATTTTATCGAAAGGCATTGTTTTTTTGTAAATTTCCTGCAATATAACGGTATAAAATTTGTTTGTATAAATATAAAATCTATAATCATGAAAAAAACAATCAGTCTCTTTGTCTTCTTATTTTCGATGCAATTAATGACCGCCCAATTTGAAAATCTTTTTACAGCTACCGGTGATGCAAATACCTATTTGTCTCACTATACCGAACCGGTAATAAACGGTTTTTTATACAGTACATCCTCCGGATGGTTTACAAGTGCCAAGGCTTTGAAACCTTTTCATTTCCAATTAAATATTTCGGCTGCCGGATCGATAGTTCCGGATGATGAAACCTATTTTACTTTTGATCCCTCGGAATATCAATATACCACACTTGCTTCCGGCCCAAATACTTTACCCACTGTTTTGGGAGGAACTTCTTCGAGTGTATTGCATATCGATGTTCCGGTTGGAAATAACGAACATTTGGTAACCGATGTGGATGCATTGGACGGTACGGATTTAAAAAATGAATTTGACCTTCCTTTTAATATGGTACCTTCTCCTAATATCCAATTAAGTATGGGCTTACCCTTCGGAACAGCAGTATCCGTGAGATATTTACCAAAAATTGAAAATAGTGGAGCGAGTATCAATCAGATAGGAGTAGGAGTGCAACATAGTATTTCTCAATATATTCCTGCTAAAACCGACGAAAACGGTAAACAAAATAAAAGACATTTTAATATGGCAGTCGCCGCGGCTTTTAACCATATTACGATTGATTATGATGACGATCCAACTGATCAATATTACCTGACTTCCGGTTTAAATACCGTTACCGTGGAAGCTTTGGCTTCACTGGATTACCGTTTTATTTCTTTTTACGGAGGAGTGGGAATCACGCAAGGCGATGGAAATATAGACGTGAAAGGCAGTATGGACGTTTCTTATGATGTTTATGATGATAATGGAGTATATCTGCGTACGGAAAATAAAACCATTACCGATCCGTTACAATTAAAATATGATATTTCCGGAATAAAAACCAAAATGGGTGTACAACTCAATTTATTTGTATTGAAAATTTTTGCAGATTATACAATTCAAAAATATCCGGTAGTTAATGTAGGATTGGGCTTTAAAATTTAACAAGGGTATTAAAAAAATTCTTATTTTTGTTCTTTAAATTAAATATTCTATTTATGAAAAAGTTATTTTTGTTTTTGACAGTTATCAGTTTCTTTGTTTTATCTTCATGCGGATCAACCCAAAACTGTAGAACACGTACCACTGCTGATAATGTGAAAAATATCAATTCAAATGCTATTACGGTAGCTTCAGTAGACCTGAAAAAATAAAAATTCTATTTACCATTTTATTTCCTTTGATCCTATGGATTGAAGGATTTTGTTTGTTTTGGAAAAATGTCTGTTTCCAAACCAATAACCGCGATTCGCACTTAAAGGAGAAGGATGTCCACTAGTAAGTATATGATGTTTAGAAGCATCAATTAAAGGAATTTTTTTCTTTGCATCTCCTCCCCAAAGCAAAAAAATAATATTTTCCTTTTCATCCGATATTTTTTTTATCACTGCATTGGTAAAAATTTCCCAGCCTTTCCCTTGGTGAGAACGGCTTTGACCTGCACGAACAGTGAGAACGGCATTCAATAATAAAACGCCTTGTTTGGCCCACCTTTCCAGATTTCCATTATCCGGAAAAGGAATTCCCAGATCGGTTTGTATTTCTCTGAAAATATTTTGTAGAGAAGGCGGAAAGGGTTTTACATGTTCTTGAACAGAAAAACAAAGTCCGTGAGCATGCCCCGGAGTAGGATAGGGGTCTTGACCTATAATTACAACTTTTACTTTGTCAAAAGGTGTAAACTTAAAAGCGTTAAAAATTTCTTTTCCTTTGGGTAAACAATGATGAGTGGCATATTCTTCCTTAACAAATGAGGTGAGATCAGAAAAATACTCTTTTTTAAATTCGTTTTTTAATACTTCCTTCCAAGACTCTTCTATCTTAACATCCATTTTATTACTTTTGTAGTTTAAACAGGTGAACAAATTTAATGAGAAAAATCCAACCTATACATCCCAAAGCACTTGAAGACCTCGAATTTGATCAAATTCTTGATACGGTAAAGGAATTTGCCCATTCCGATCAAGCCAAAAATAAAATTTTGGTAATCACTCCTTCGATAGATTATGAAGAAGTCAACCGGCAGTTGGATTTAACCAATGAATATCTGCGTTCCTTGGAAAGTGAAAATCCTTTACCTTATCACATTATTCCTCCTTTTGATGAAGCTTTGAAAATGCTGAAAGTGGAAAATGCATTTATAGAGCCTGCAAATCTTTTGATAATTGCCAATGCCGTTGATACCATAAATGAGCTGAAACGTTTTTTTGTAAAACTGAACTCCTATTTTCCGCGTTTGCTCACCGAAATAGAAAAAATAAAAATCCATCCTGAAATAGCAAAAATGATTCGCAAAATTATCAACCAGTATGGAGAAGTAAAAGACGAGGCCTCACCGGAATTAAAAAAAATACGAAAAGAAATTTATTCAGTTCAGCAAGAAATTTTAAAAATATTTTCTACCGAAAAAAGAAAATATGAAAAGCTGGGTTATCTCTCTGATATCAAAGAAAGCATCTTGGAGAACCGCAATGTTTTGGCGGTATCGGCGGCATACAGGAAAAAAGTGAAAGGAAGTATCTTAGGCACTTCAAAAACAGGAAGTATCGTATTTATTGAACCGGAGTCCATCAATGCTTTGCAAAAACAAGTATTCGGATTAAAATTTGACGAAAAACAAGAAATCATACGGATACTTAAAGAACTTGCGGAAGCGTTAAAACCTTTTTTGACCGATTTACAAAAATATAATGACTATTTAATTGAATTGGAAACGATTGCAGCCAAGGCAAAATATGCACAGGATTTGGAAGCTTTGCGCCCGGAAATTACTCGCCAAAAAGAATTGCATTTAGTCAAAGCTTTTCATCCGATTTTAAAACGCACCAATCGTGAATTGGGATTACCGGTGATTCCGCAAGATATAGAATTGAATGAACAAAGACGTATCATTATCATTTCAGGTCCCAATGCGGGAGGGAAAAGTATAAGTCTTAAAACCGCCGGTCTTCTACAAGCAATGGCCCAAAGCGGCTTGCTGATACCGGTACATGAATCTTCTAAGTTGCCGGTTTTTCAAAATATTCTAACCGATATTGGCGATAATCAATCTATTGAAAATCAGCTTTCTACATATAGTTATCGTTTGAAAAATATGCGGAATTTTTTGCGTAAAATCAATGAAAACACTCTGTTTTTGATTGATGAATTCGGTACAGGTTCCGACCCGGATCTGGGAGGAGCATTGGCAGAGGCCTTTCTGGAAGAATTTTATAAGAAAAAAGCTTTTGGGATTATCACCACTCATTACAATAATCTGAAATTAATTGCCGATAAATATCCCGAGATTGTCAATGCGCATATGGAATTTGATATCTCCCGTTTGCAACCTACCTACCGGTTACATATAGGGCAGGCAGGTAGCTCATTTACTTTTGAGGTGGCTCAAAAAATTGGGATTCCTTATAGTATCATAAATAAAGCCAAAAAGAAAGTCAGTAGAAATAAAGTGAAATTCGACCAGACTTTGGTCAAAATGCAAAAAGAGATCAAAAGTTTGAAAGATTTGCAAAAGAAATATGAAAATGAGAAGCGGAAGCTTGAAAAAGAATTCAAAGAACAAACTTCTTTAAACAAGGATTTATTGAAAAAACTTAACCGGTTTAACAAGTTGTATCAAATGGAAAATGATATTTTGCAAACCGGAGAAAAATTGAATAAACTCTTTGAAGAGTACTTTAAACATCAGAATGCCAAGAGATTGACTTCGCAGATTTTTAAATGGGCTGAAATAGAAAAAAATAAAAAATTTCCACATTTGGATAAAACCAAAAGGCAAACCAAGCAGGAAAAAAATAAAAGCAAAAAGGAGGAAAAATTCAAAAAGGAATTGAAAGAAGAAGTGTTAACGGAACTGCAAGAAAAAGATGTGCATAAAGAATTGGAAAAGATAGAAATTGAAACGATGAGTTTTGAGCCTAAATTGAAGGATCAAGTGCGTATTAAAGGAAGTCAATCCAATGCCATCATAGAAAAATTGGAAAAAAACAAAGCCTTGCTTAATTACGGTAAGTTTAGAGCGTGGGCTCCTATAAAAGAATTGGAATTAGTTTTAAGAAAATAAAAAATGAGTAAAAAGAAAAAATTCAATGATTTCTCGGATTTGGCAAAACATGTTTTTGCCGAACATCCCGATTATATCCCAGAACCCGATAAACCCAAAGAATTTGAAGTGGAGCCTGCCAAGCAATATTTGGAAGCTCATTTCTCAAAAAAAGGACGTGGAGGCAAGGTAGTTACCGTGATTAAAGGATTTGAAGGAAGTGTGCAGGAATTAAAAAAATTGGGAAAAGAATTAAAAAATAAAATCGGAGTAGGAGGAAGTGTTAAAGACGGAGAAATAATAATCCAAGGAAATAACCGGGATAAAGTAGTGGAACTCCTTCAATCCAAAGGATTTAAAGTGAAAAAAATAGGGGGCTAAAAAAACTGCCATAATTACAGAGAATATTTCAATGAAAATCCCACATATTATTGGGTATAATTATTGATAAGAATAATATTTAAAAAGTAGAAAGATATGAAGCAAAACATAGACAAAGTTTTATTTGACATGATGAATGATAATGCCGAATTTATTCCTTTATTAACACCGGAAGATGAAGAAAAGTTACAAAAAGAAGAAGTACCCGAAGTGCTGCCTATTTTAACCCTTCGGAATAATATTTTATTACCCGGAGTGGTGATTCCCATTTCTGCCGGACGTGATCAATCCATCCAGTTGATAGAAGATGCAGAAGCCGGAGATAAAATCATAGGTGTAGTGGCTCAAAAGAATGCTATGACACAGGTACCGGGAAAAAATGATATTTATCCCGTAGGAACAGTGGCCCGCATTCAGCGTATAATCAAAATGCCCGATGGTAATTTAACGGTTATCTTACAAGGAGTCAAACGATTTAAAATAGATGAAGTAATTCAAGAGGAACCTTATATAAAAGCAAAAATTACGACTTTACCCGATGCGCAACCGGATAATACAAAAGAAATACAAGCTTTGATGGATTCCATCAAGGAATTGGCTAAACAAGTAATTCAGCTTAATCCCAATATTCCGACAGAAGCTACTTTTGCCATAGACAACATTGAAAGCCCTGTTTTTTTGGTGAATTTTGTCACCTCAAATATGGAAGCGCCGGTGGAAAAAAAACAAGTACTTCTTGAAACGGATAATTTTGAAGAAAGAGCTTTAGGCTTATTAAAACTTTTAGATAAAGAAGTGCAACGTTTGGAATTGAAACAAGATATCCAAAATAAAACCCGTAAGGCACTTGACAAGCAAAGCCGTGAATATTTTTTGCATCAGGAAATGCGCACTATTCAGGAAGAGTTGGGAGATGCCGGCGGTAAGGAAATAGAAGAAATGCGAAAGCGGGCAAAGAAAAAGAAATGGAAAAAAGAAGTGGCGGAACATTTCGAAAAAGAATTGAAACGTATGCAACGTATGAATCCGCAAGCTCCGGATTATGCCGTACAACGTAATTATTTGGAATTAATGCTAGATTTGCCATGGGATTATCTATCCGAAGATAAAATTGATTTGAAAAAAGCGCAAGAAATTTTGGATCGCGACCATTTCGGTTTGGAAGATGTCAAAAAACGTATCATTGAGTACCTGGCGGTTTTAAAAATCAAAAATGATATGAAATCTCCTATTTTATGTCTTTATGGCCCTCCCGGAGTGGGAAAAACCTCCTTGGGAAAATCTATAGCCGAAGCCGTGGGAAGAAAATATGTGCGGATGTCATTAGGAGGTTTAAAAGACGAAGCCGAGATACGTGGGCATAGAAAAACATATATCGGAGCAATGCCCGGAAGAATCATTCAATCCATTAAAAAAGCGGGAACTTCCAATCCGGTTTTTATATTGGATGAGATTGATAAATTGGGATATGGACACAAAGGAGATCCTTCTTCGGCTATGCTTGAAGTATTGGATCCCGAACAAAACTCGGAGTTCTATGATAACTTTCTTGAAGTCGGTTATGATTTATCCCGGGTAATGTTCATTGCCACGGCCAATTATCTTTATGATATTCCTTGGGCACTAAGAGACCGCATGGAAATTATTCCCGTAACAGGATATACCATTGAAGAAAAAGTGGAAATTGCCAAGAGACATTTACTTCCCAAACAAATCAAAGAACATGGATTGACAGAAAAGGATGTGAAAATAGGGAAAAAGCAATTGCGTAAAATCATTGAAAATTATACGCGCGAATCGGGAGTGCGTACCCTTGATAAAATGATTGCCAAGGTGATAAGAAATGTAGCGAAGCATATAGCGATGGAAGAAGAATATAATCCGAAGTTGAGTTTTAAAGATATTGAAAAAATTCTCGGAAAACCTCGTTTTTCCATTCAAGAATATGAAGGCAATAATGTGCCGGGAGTAGTAACCGGATTGGCATGGACAAGAGTAGGGGGGGATATTTTATTTATAGAATCCATTTTGTCCAAAGGAAAAGGCCAATTGAATTTAACCGGAAATTTAGGACAAGTGATGAAAGAATCGGCCCAGATAGCCTTGTCATATATCAAATCAAAATATGATAAATTGGGTGTGGACGCGGAAGTTTTTGAGCAATATCAAATTCATTTGCACGTTCCGGAAGGAGCCACTCCAAAGGATGGTCCCTCTGCCGGAATTACCATGATCACTTCTATGGTCTCTGCCTTAACGGGAAGAAAAGTGAAGCCTAATATTGCAATGACCGGAGAAATTACTCTACGAGGGAAAGTTTTACCCGTAGGAGGTATCAAGGAAAAAATATTAGCGGCAAAAAGGGCAAAGATCAAAGAGATTATACTTTCGGAGAAAAACAAAAAAGATATTGAGGAAATCAACCAAGATTATATCAAAGGTTTGACCTTTCATTTCGTCGACAAAGTAGAAGATGTATTGGATTTGGCTTTACTGCCCGCGAAACAAAACAAAAAGAAAAATGCAGGAAATAGAAAGGAAATTTCTGGTAAAGAATGAGGATTATAAGCTGGATGCATCAGAGGTTCATCACATTATTCAAGCTTATCTCAATCGGGACCCGGAACGTACGGTGCGTATCCGTATAGATAATGGAAAAGCTTATATCACGATTAAAGGAAAATCGGACTCTACGGGTACCACTCGCTTTGAATGGGAAAAAGAGATTCCGCTTGAAGAAGCCGAAAAATTGATTGAAATAGCAGAAGAAGGAATAATTGAAAAAGTACGATATATTATCCCGGTGGAGAATAAACTCAAATTTGAAGTAGATGAATTTTTAGGAGATCATCAAGGTTTGGTTTTGGCCGAAATCGAATTGCCTTCAAAAGATTTACCATTTCAAAAGCCGGATTGGTTAGGAGAGGAAGTAACCGGTAAAAAGGAATATTACAATTCTTTTTTAAGTAAAGCAAAAAGCGGGTAATTACCCGCTTTTTGCTTTACTTGCTTTGAAGCTTTTTCTTTTTGGAGGGTTTGGGTCTGGTTTTACCAAAAGTCCCTCTAAAAATTTTACCTCTTCGGGTTTTGATGTCTCCTTTTCCCATAGCGATTTGTTTTTTGCAAAATTATAAAAAACCTTTAACAAACAAAAATCGCCTCCAATCCGGAGGCGATTTTTTATTTTCTATAATGGAAATAAGAAATTATTTTCCGTTTTCCATATCTTTTTTCAATTGGGCAAGTGCATCCAAATCACCGAGTGTGGCTTTTTGCTCACTTTCCATTTTGGTTTTGTTTTCTCTTACAATACGCTCTTCTTCTTCTTTGTAAGTAGCGGTATGAGAAACAACCATTTTTTGCGCATCTTTGTTGAACTCTATGATTTTGAAAGGAGCCACTTCACCTTTTTTAAGTTTAGTGCCGTCTTCCTTAATCATTAAACGTCCGGGAGCAAATGCTTCCACTTCTTTATCGATAAGAACAGTAGCACCTTTACCGGCGGCTTCTTTTACTTCTCCTTCATGAACACTTCCAACGGCATATTTGGTTTCATAAGTATCCCAAACATTTTCTTGAAGTTGTTTTAAGCCTAAGCTCAATTTTCTTCCTTCTTTATCCACATCAAGAACGATTACTTCCACTTCGTCACCAATGTTTAATACCTCGGAAGGATGTTTGATTTTTTTGTTCCAAGTCAAATCGGAAATATAAATCAATCCGTCTACTCCTTCTTCCAATTCGACAAAAGCACCGAAATTAGTAAAGTTTCTTACGATTCCTTTATGTTTGGAACCTACGGGATATTTGGTTTCGATATCCGCCCAAGGATCAGGGGTCAATTGTTTCATTCCGAGAGACATTTTTCTTTCGTCTCTGTCCAATGAAAGAATTACTGCTTCCACTTCATCTCCTTCTTTAACAAAGTCTTGAGCAGAACGTAGGTGAGTACTCCAAGACATTTCGGAAACATGAATCAATCCTTCTACACCGGGCTCGATTTCTACAAATGCACCGTAATCGGCGATAACGGAAACTTTTCCTTTTACTTTGTCTCCTTCTTTGAGGTTTTCATCCAATTTGTCCCACGGATGAGGTTCCAATTGTTTAAGTCCTAATTGGATACGTGATTTTTTCTCATCAAAATCAAGGATAACCACTTTGAGTTTATCATCGAGGTTTACCACTTCACTGGGGTGATTGATGCGTTTCCAAGCCAAGTCGGTGATATGGATCAATCCGTCTATACCGCCCAAATCCACAAATACTCCGTAAGAAGTGATGTTTTTGACGGTTCCTTCGAGCACTTGACCTTTTTCCAATTGAGAGATAATTTCTCTTTTTTGTTCTTCGAGGTCGGCCTCGATAAGAGCTTTGTGGGAAACCACCACGTTTTTGAATTCGGGATTGATTTTTACAATCTTGAATTCCATGGTTTTTCCTACATATTGATCATAATCGCGAATGGGTTTTACATCGATTTGAGAACCGGGTAAGAAAGCTTCGATACCGAATACATCTACAATCATTCCTCCTTTGGTTCTGGCTTTGATATAACCTTTTACGATTTCGTCTTTTTCTAAAGCTTCGTTTACTCTTTCCCAAGCTTTTAATTGACGTGCACGTTTGTGAGACAATACCAATTGTCCGTTTTTGTCTTCTTTACGCACAACCATTACTTCCACTTTATCACCTACTTTAAGGTCGGGATTGTAACGGAATTCATTACGTGGAAGAACACCTTCCGATTTGGAATTGATATCGATAATTACGTCACGGTCGGTAATGGCCGTAACGGTCCCTTCGATAATTTCGTTTTCTTCGAGAACCTTGATTTTTTCTTCTACCAGTTTTTCAAACTCTTTGAGTTTTTCGTCTTTGATAGGTTCAATTCCTTGTTCATAAGCATCCCAATTGAATTCTTCGAGGAATTTTTCGGGATTTTCTTCTTTTAAATTTGGGGTTTCGGTAGTTTCTTCTTGTACTACTTCTGCTTGAACTTCCTGTTGAAGTTCTTCTTGTTTTTGATTTTCTTCAGACATGCTGATTAAAATTTGTATTTCATTTTAACCGGAGTTATTAAGCAGATTAAAATGAAAGCGGTTAAACTTTGATTTTGAATCTTTTATGTTATCCAACTCCGTCTGCAGATAACGGCTGCAAAGATAAGAAAAATTAATAATATTTTTAAAGGTTAAATTATAATTAAATAAATTTATCTAATCAAAACATTTTTACATCTACTAAGAAACCCTTTTTATCAAATAAGGGTTTTGTATAATCTTAAATAAATCGATTTTTGAATAAAAAAATTATGAAAACGCTAAAAATTATCCAAATCTTAATTGTACATAACAATATGTATAAAATCTTCTTGGTTTTACTTTTCACTTCTATTATTATTAGTTGTGATAATGATCCAAACACAACGACAGCTACTGTAGTTACCGTTCCTACTACCATAAAAACATATACGAGTATTGATGTCGGAGGAGACATAACTTCCAATGGAGGAACAACTGTTACACAACGGGGTATTTGTTGGAGTACTTCTCCTAATCCAACTGTAAATGATAATATTGTTTTGGCTCAGACAGATACATTTACGGTTACTATAGATAATTTATCTGAAAATTCAACTTATTATGCAAGAGCTTTTGCTCTTAATAGTGATGGTTATTCATATGGAAATGAAGAAATTATAAATACTTGGACAATTAGTGATACACAGTGGTCATTTCTTTTGAATTATTTATCTTCAAATCCACCGCTTTTAAATTATCCCGGTAATGTTGATTTTTTTAGTAATGGTACAGCCAAATGGGATGAGCCTTCTAATCCCGGAGTTTACACACAATACGGAACTTGGACGGTAGGTCATGATACATTATATTATAATTTTTTGGGAGATCCGCAAGCTACTTCATATATATTTACCGGAATTGTAGTTGATGGTAATACAATGAGCGGTACATTTACTTGGGGTAATAATCCGCCAAATACTTTTTCAGCTACTATAAATTAAATTATTAATTGAAAGAGGCTGAAACTTTATTTAGCCTCTTTCATTTTTTTTGGTTATTTATTATTAAAAATAAAATTAAATAAAAGAAAAAATTGAATAAGATATTAAACATTAAATAACTCTGTACTCAAATATTTATCGACCCGATCAGGAAAAATAACCACAATATTTCCTGTTTCAATTTGTTTGGCTATTTCAGAGGCAGCATACATAGCCGCTCCACTACTCATTCCTACTGGGATTCCTTCCTGTCTCATAATTTGACGGGTCATTTCAAAGGCTTTTTCCGTTTCTACCATTATAGTTATATCGATCTTTTCGGGGTTATATAAGGCCGGAACTATGGCTTCTTCCATGTTTTTGATTCCCTGTATATAATGCCTTTTAACAGGATGGGCACTGACAATTTTAATATTTGGATTATATTCTTTGAGGGTTTTGGCGATTCCCATTATGGTTCCGGAAGTTCCCAATGCGGAAACCAAATAATCGATTTTACCGTTTGTTTGTTTCCATATTTCTTCGCCGGTAGTTTTATAGTGAGCTAATTTGTTATATTTATTGGAAAATTGATCAGGCATAAAATATTTATCCGGTTTTTTTTCTACCAGTTCTCTTGCCTTCTCAATCGCTCCATCGGTTCCTTTATCTTTATCGGTTAAGATGATTTTTCCACCAAATCCCTCGATTAATTTTCTTCTTTCCACAGATACCGCTTCACTCATCACAATTTCAACGGGATACCCTTTTACCGCGCCAATCATAGCCAAGCCGATTCCTGTATTTCCGGAAGTAGCTTCAATGATAGTTTTATTTTGGTCAAGTTTCCCTTCTGCTTCTGCCTGTTCAATCATTTTCAAAGCAATCCGGTCTTTGATACTTCCTGTGGGATTTGTACCTTCAATTTTGGCAGAAATCTGTACTTTTCCCGGCTTGGGATTTAACCTGTTAATCTTAACTAAGGGTGTAACGCCTATCGTTTGAAGAATATTATCGTATATCATAATAGTTATTTGCAAATGGGTTGCAAAATTAAGGTTTTTAGAGTAAACCGGGAATTGGATTATTATAAAATTGTCAAAAAAATTTACTTAATGAATATAAAGAAAACCATTTAATTTCTTTTGAAATTTAATATAAATTCTTTGCAACAAAAATATATAATAAGTAAATTTGGATTTTTTTATATATAATTTTTTTATGTTTTTTCAAATTTTGCTTTTATTTTTTTTATTTCTGATTAGTTTGTCTTTTATAAAAAATTCATTTATTAGAAAACTATCAGCTTTAATATTTTCTTTATTTGTTTTGGCCGAACTTATCTCAATATATATTGGAGGAGCTTTAATAAATTATAAATTTTATTTACATGCAAATTTGAATGATATTTGGGTTGGAGCATCACAATTTATATTGCAAGCCTTGGTATTCATATTAGGAACTTTATTTATTTATTTTGTATTAATAAAAATTTCTAATTTACTCACTAAAAGTCAATTTAAAGGGAAAAAAGTATTCTTCATTTTTTCTTTTGTTCTTCTTTCTTACTTTATTTTATTTCGCCCCAATAGTATTGGGAGTAATATTTATGAAATCTATAAAATTTTAAATGTAAAAAAAATTGCTTTTAATCAAGCTTTAAAAGATTTAGGTATAAACCCAAAGAAATATAAAACTCCCAAGCATATTAAAGCTTCAAAAGGAAAGAATATTATTATTATTTCAATGGAATCATTGGAAAAGGGGTTTTTAAATGAAAAATTTAAAAAAGTTACCCCTAATTTACAAAAATTAACAAGAGAATTAACCTATTTTAAGAATATGCCTCAGGGGCCCGGCAGTGGTTGGACTATAGCCTCTTTATATACTTTTATGACCGGTGTCCCAGCTCTAATACCCGGAAAAGGAAATGAAGTATTTAAAAACTTGAATGAAGTTAAATTAACAGGTTTGGGACATATATTCAAAAAGGCGGGTTATAAATCGGATTTTTTGATTTCGGAAGCTGATTTTGCCGGTACAAGAAATTTAGTAAAAGCTTATCAAATTAATGTAATTGACAGAGATGATATGAAGAGTCATTATAAAGATGCCCCTTGGGGATTATATGATTATGATTTATTTCAAGAAGCAAAAAAGTATATTAAAAATAAAAAATCAAAACAAGAAAAATTTGCATTGATTTTATCAACTATTTCTACTCATCCGCCTCATGGTGTAGTAGATGAGCGAATGAAAAATAAATTGCCCGAAGGTTTATCCAATCATGAGTTTTCTATTGCCACATTAGATTATTTAATAGGTGATTTAATTAAATATCTTAAAGAAAACAATTTATATAAAAATACAGCCATTTATATCTTTCCTGATCATCAATTAATGGGTTTGGGTAGTGATAAGAATATATTTGACCGCCTGGGAAATAAAAGAGGCTTGTATATGATTACAAATATAGACTCTACACAATTTTCTAAATCTCCTAATGAACAAATTTACCAAATCGATTTGCCTAAATTAATAATAGAAGGTTCCGGTATTCAGACTAATGCAGTTTTTTTGACTGATTTTATAAAAACAAAAGACAAAATAAGTTTTTTGAAAAATAAAGGGAATGAAATAGCTCAATTAAATAAAGTTGCTTTAACCAAAGATAATTTTAGCGGTGATTTAATAATCCAAAGGGAAGGTGATTTCCTTATAATAAAGGCCGATGAAGGTAATGTTAAATTTCCTATAAAGCCTAATAAAAAAAGAATTACCAAAGAATTAATTTTTGATAATGATATGTCCTTATTAAAAATAAATAATGTTGAATTTAAAGACTTGACAATTTCAACAAGAGAGGATAATTATTTACATTTAATAATTTCTGTAAAAGATAATTTGCTTTTCGTTTATTTAGGAGATAAAGAACATCTTGGGATTTCAAAAAAAGGAATCAGTGAAATTAAATTAGATTCAAAAATCATAGATAATGTTCTTCAATCCATTTCTGTATTTCCCTTTCAAACAAAAAACAAGAAAATAAATAATAAAAAGTTGATTGTTTTAGGAAATTTAATGAAAATTACCAGCTCAAATTATGTAGAACATAAAACTGTACCTACACAAGTAGTATACAATCATGAAAGTTTCCCATTTAAAAGAGGACTGAATGTAATTTATCATATACAATCAAAAGATACCGTTATTTCTTTTGATACACATGCCAGTACAAATGAAGCAAAACAACTAATTGAACTTTTACAAAAATTGCAAAAAATGGGCACAAGCTATGTGATGTTTGCTTATGATTCAGCGGCCAATAAAATTAAAGAAATTAAAGAAGAACTAAAATGTTTAGGTTTTTTTGAATTGCTTAAAATTAAAAATAGACAACCTTATATCGCTTTTTATAACAATGATATATTGGAAGAATATACTGGAAATGAAACAATAACGGTAGTTCTTCCTTGGAATATGAACGCATTACCACAGGCTGACAAAATCACTATATCTCAAAAAAGAAATTGGCGAACTGATAAATCACGATTTATTGCGCATGCAGGAGGTGAAATTAACGGTAAACGATACACTAATTCATTGGAAGCTTTGAATGAAAATTACACAAAAGGATTCAGGATGTTTGAATTGGATATAATAAAATCTTCCGACGGGAAATATATTGCAGAACATGACTGGAAACATTGGATAAGTATAACAAATTATAAAGGGCATACACCGGTAAATAGTTTGGAATTCAAAAAATATAAAAAGTACGGGAAGTATACTCCATTGGAAATGGCAGATATAAATGAGTGGTTTAAAAATCATCCTGATGCTATTTTAGTAACGGATAAAGTGCAAAATCCTGAGGAATTTGCCTCCAAATTCATAGATAAAAATAGATTAATTATGGAAATATTTTCGCTCGATGATGCTAAAAAAGCTCTTAAAATCAATAAAAATATAGTGATGGCAGGAGAAAATATATTCAAAAATATTAAAGGAGATAAAGTGAGTTTTTTTAAAAAATTGGGCATAAATAAGGTTGCTATTTCCCGAAAAAAAATAGCAGAATATAAAGAGGATTTGATTAAATTAAAAAATAATAATATAAAAGTTTATATATATCATGTAAATTTTGGAAAAGGCTTTGATGAAGAATATGTTTTAAACAATGAATTTAAATATGTTTATGGAATGTATGCAGATAAGTGGGATTTTAATAAAGAACAGAGATGTAAAAGGTGAAACTTTATTATAACCCCAATAATAGCTTATTAAAAAAATGGAATACCCATAGAAAATCACTTATGCCGAAAGAAATTATGAATACTTCTCCCTTCATTTGTAGCGGCCTGCGTCCGCCTCGGGCGGATATGAGCCCTGTTATTTATAAAGAGGTAATATTTTAGTATGAATGTATTCTCTGCCTTTTCCGGATTTCAAATATTTTTCAAAAATCATCGCTTGCTTTTTATGAGAAAAAACTTTTACAAAAACCACTAACCAAGGTCTGTATTTTTTTGTATATCCTTTATTGGATAAAAAGTTATGTGAGAGGAATCGTTGACGTAAATTAGAAGTATATCCGATATAGATTTTATCAAATTTTTTTGAATATAAAACATATACTACGAATTCTTGCATATTACAATAAAAAAAGGAGAACCAATTTTGATTCTCCTTCATTTGTAGCGGTCCCCGGATAGGGGAGAACCTGCGTCCGCCTCGGGCGGATATGAGCCTATTTATAAAGAGGTAATATTTTTGTATGTATGTATTTTCTTCCTTTTCCGGATTTCAAATATTTTTCAAAAATCATCGCTTGCTTTTTATGAGAAAAAACTTTTACAAAAACCACTAACCAAGGTCTGTATTTTTTTGTATATCCTTTATTGGATAAAAAGTTATGTG
>JAMOVT010000066.1 GCA_027061855.1 Flavobacteriales bacterium | reverse complement strand
TGCGGTTCTATGGTATCTATTTTTCCTTTATAAACTTCACCGGTGGTACCGTTTAAAGAAATATAATCTCCTTCCTTAAAGGTAATGCCACGGGAGGTCAAGGTGCGGTTTTTATAATCGATATCCAGTTCGCCGGCTCCCGACACACAGGTTTTTCCCATTCCCCGGGCTACTACGGCGGCATGTGAGGTCATTCCTCCGCGTGCCGTTAGAATTCCGTTGGCGGCATCCATCCCGGCCAAATCTTCGGGGGAAGTTTCTATACGCACCAGGATAACGTCTTCTCCTTGGGCGGCCAATTTTTCGGCTTCATCGGCAAAAAAGACGATTTTTCCGGTAGCGGCTCCCGGAGAAGCGGGCAATCCTTTTCCTACCACTTCGGCTTTTTTGATGGCTTCCTTATCAAAAACGGGGTGTAAAAGTTCATCTAATTTTTCGGGTTCTATACGCATCAAAGCTTCTTCTTCATTAATCATTCCTTCTTTGAGCATATCCATGGCTATTTTCACCATTGCCGCACCGGTACGTTTTCCGGTCCGGGTTTGCAATAACCAGAGTTTCCCGTCTTGAATGGTAAACTCCAAGTCTTGCATGTCGCGATAATGTTTTTCCAGTTTATCTTGTGTATCATACAACTCTTTATAAGCCTCGGGCATGGCTTCTTCAAGCGAAGGGTATTTTTCTTTTCTTTCCTCTTCGCTTATTCCCGCCAATTCTGCCCAACGTCTGGAACCTTCCAAAGTGATTTGTTGAGGAGTTCTCACTCCGGCAACCACATCTTCTCCTTGTGCATTGATCAAATATTCACCGTTAAAAATATTTTCTCCCGTAGCGGCATCTCTTGTAAAGGCCACTCCGGTAGCCGAATTATCTCCCATATTTCCATACACCATTGCTTGCACATTCACGGCAGTCCCCCAATCATGCGGAATTTTGTTCATATTGCGGTAATAAATAGCGCGATCGTTATTCCAACTGTCGAATACGGCCAAAATGGCTCCCCATAATTGTTCTTCGGGGTCTTCGGGAAAATCTTTACCGGTTTGCTTTTTTACGGCTTCTTTAAATTGTTTTACCAGTTCTTTTAAATCTTCGGTAGTGAAATCGGTATCGTTTTTATAGCCCTTTTCTTCCTTCATTTTTTCCATAATGGCTTCAAACGGATCGATATCTTCTTTGTTTTCGGGTTTCATTCCCAATACCACATCTCCATACATTTGCACGAAGCGCCGGTAACTGTCCCAAGCAAAACGGTCGTTCCCCGATTTTTTTGCCAATCCCTCGACCGCCTTATCGTTCATGCCTAAGTTTAATACCGTATCCATCATTCCCGGCATGGAAACTCTGGCTCCGGATCGCACGGAAAGCAAAAGCGGATTTTCCACACTGCCGAATTTGGAACCCATTACATCTTCGATTTTTTTGATGTTTTCCCTTACTTCGTCTTTAAGTAACTCGATGGTTTTTTCTTTTCCCAGTTGGTTATATTCGGTACTTACATCGGTAGTAATGGTAAAACCCGGAGGTACGGGAACTCCAATCAAGTTCATCTCGGCCAAGTTGGCTCCTTTTCCTCCTAATAAATTCTTCATCGATGCGTTTCCGTCCGCTTGTTTATTTCCAAAAAAATAAACCCTTTTATTTCCTTTCATAATCGTATATTTTTTGTTTTTTAAAAATTGAATATCAAATATAATTTTTTTAGGCTTTGGGGAGGCTGCAAAAAATCATAAAAGTTTCGAAATTTACATAATATTTAAATAATAAAGAGTAAAACAACCAAATACATGGCTTTTATAGTATTTTTGCAAATAAAAACATGAAAATCGTATCTTATAATGTAAACGGAATCCGTGCTGCCATGCGAAAAGGCTTGGCCGAATGGTTGAAGGCGGCAGATGCCGATGTGGTAGGCTTTCAAGAAATAAAGGCCATGGAAGATCAAATAGATACCGAAACTTTAAAAGCCTTGGGATATCAATACCAATATTGGTTTCCCGCCGAAAGAAAAGGGTATAGCGGAACAGGCATTATATCCAAAATAAAACCCGAAAATGTTCAATTGGGAACCGGAATAGATTATATGGACAGGGAAGGAAGAAATATCCGTATTGATTTCAAAGAGTTTTCTTTTATGAGCATGTATCTTCCCAGCGGCACCAATGAAGACCGCTTGCAATTTAAATTTCGCTATATGGATGATATGCTG
>JAMOVT010000065.1 GCA_027061855.1 Flavobacteriales bacterium | reverse complement strand
CGGGATGACATTCGGTTATAAATGAAAATGTCTTTCCGAATCCCGTGTTAGAGAGGTGAGGAATCTCAAAAAACTAATAGAAATATCATAAAAAGGAGATCCCTCGTCGCTGCGCTCTGTCGGGATGACAAACTGTTATAAATGAGAAGTCTCATCATTCAAAATAACCGGAAAACTTACAAATTTCAATAAAATCCTCCAAAGGTGTTTCATGGCCTCTATCATATTCTTTGATAAAATGATTGACTCGATCTTCTTCTAGCAAGGCTTTTGTAGTAACAGGAGGAACCACATCATCTTCTTTCCCGATGGCTATATAATGCGTGTTTTTTACAGGAAAAATCCGGTTGTCAGGCTTGACAATCATTTTCATCACCAAAGCCGGATTGAGTAATACGGTAGGAATGCCATAATAATTTCCAAGATGATAAGCTAAAAAACCTCCCATACTGGACCCTATAATTAAATCGGGTTTATGTTTTAATACGAGTTTTTCGAGGTATTTATAGCTTTCGGGGATATTATCGTATTGCATCAGCGGATTGATCACTTGGGCATACTGTGAGAGCCAATGAGTTCTGTCATTGATATTCGTACTATTAAGCCCATGCAGATATAACACTTTCATAAATCGAGTAATGAGATGATTTTATCAGTCGCTCCTTTGTTAGCCAAAGCGTAATTTTTAACAATTTCTCCTTTTTCCTGTCGTATATTTTTGTCGGTTTTCAATAAATCCATTGCTTTATTAAATTCGGCCTGTGTATTGATTTTAATCAAGCCTCCCAGTCTTTCCAAATCGATTGCTTCATTAAATTTTTCAATATTCGGACCGGTAATTATCGGAATCCCGTATACCGCAGGTTCTTGAATATTATGAATACTTTTCCCGAATCCGTTTCCGATATAAACCCAATCGGCAAAATAGTAGGTTTTATTCAATAGGCCTATGGTATCCAAAATTAATATATCAAACTCCTCAAAAGAAGTATGGAAATTTATCTCGGAATACAGCAGGATTTTGAAATCTTTGAATTGATTTTTGAGCTTTTCTATATGAACTTGATCCACTTCATGGGGAGCCAAAAGGATTTTAAAATCAAGCGGGTGTTTTGTTAAATATCTAAAAATAAGATCTTCATCTTTGGGCCATGTGCTTCCGGCAATGAATAATTTTTTTCCGGCTTTGAATTTTCTTACAAATCCCGGTTTTTCACTTTTTTCAGCTATATCAAAAACACGGTCAAAACGGGTATCTCCTGTTACGATTACATTTTGAAATCCTTCTTCTTTTAATACCTCTTTGGAAGTTTCATCCTGAACAAAAAATAATTTGAAGGCTTTTAATGCGTTTTTCAACCATTTGTTCCAAGGACGAAAAAAGGAATGGTTTTTTCTGAATCTTCCCGAAATAAGATAAGTGGGAATTTTTCTCTGATGAAGTTCATTCAGATAATTCGGCCAAAAATCATATTTAATAAAAAAAGCGGCCGAAGGACGAACGAGATCGAGAAATTTTTTTGCATTTTTATGGGTGTCAATCGGGAGATATACAACTTTATCGGCAGGTGTTTTGTCTTTTTTAATTTCATAACCCGAGGGAGAAAAGAAACTCAATACAATGGAATAGGAGGGATGCAACACCTTTATTTTTTCTATCAGCGGGAGAGCTTGTTCGTATTCTCCCAAAGAAGAGACATGAAACCATATATTTTTTGTGTCCTTTTTGAAAAAACCGTCCAGGCTTTCCCATACTTTTTTTCTTCCTGCTGAAAAAGCTTTAATCTTGGGGCTAAAAAAATTTCCGAAAAGAAAAAGTATCTTCTCGGAAATAGTCATTATAAAATTATAAAGAAACTTCATATGAAGTTCGGTTTATTTAATCATTAAAGGCATCACTAACATGGTGATTTTTTCTCCTTCTTCCAGTCCGTCTTCGGGATGAATCAAAGCGGCTCTACTGGGTAAAGACATATTAAGTGACACTTCATCCGATTCCAAGTTGGAAAGCATTTCAATCAAAAATTTCGAATTGAATCCGATTTCGATATCATCTCCTTGATAGTTACAACTCAAACGTTCCTCTCCTTGATTGGAAAAATCCAGATCTTCTGCAAAAATTTTCAATTCGGTTCCGGCGATTTCCAAACGGATGAGATGAGTGGCTTGGTTGGCAAAAATAGAAATACGTTTTACCGCATCTAAAAATTTCTGACGATCAATAATCAATACATTGGGATTATCGGTTGGAATTACCGAGCGGTAAGGAGGATATTTTCCGTTGATTAATCGTGACAATAATTCCATTCCTCCGAAAGTGAAGCGTGCATTACGGTCATCATAATCGATTTGCACTTCTTCTTCTACTCCCGAGAGATAATTTTTTAATATCTGCAAAGGTTTTTTGGGCATGATAAATTCACTTTCTCCGGGGGCTTTTAAATCGGCACGTTCATATTTGACCAATTTATGTGCGTCCGTGGCGACAAAATTCATTTTCTCGGGAGAGAGTTCAAATAAAATTCCGGTCATCGCAGGACGTAAATCATCTGTTCCCGCAGCAAAAATGGTTTTTCCTATGGCTTCCGATAAAACACCGGAAGGAATAGTAATGCTTTCCGCTTCCTCCATTTCAACAGGAGTGGGATAATCATCGGCATCCATATAAGAAAAACGGTATTTACCGCTTCCCGTGACAATTTCCATTCGATGATCCTCATCAAACATAAAGGTCAATGGTTGTGTAGGAAGGGATTTTACGGTTTCAAAAAGTAATTTGGCCGGCAATAAAAATTTTCCACTGTCAGAAGATTCCACTTCCATATTGGCTGTCATGGTCGTTTCTACATCCGAAGCGGTTATTTTTAATTGATTACCGTTTAATTCAAATAAAAAATTATCTAAAACCGGAATGGTATTATTGTTATTGATAACCCCTCTGAGGACTTGCAGGTTTTTTATCAAATCATCACTCGAAACTAAAAATTTCATATGCTGTGTGTTTTATCTTACAAAAATATGAATTTTTTTCGACTTATACTCTATTTACCCAAATCAATACGGGCCATAAAAACTTTATGGCCCGTAATTGGAAAAATTTTATAAATATCAGATTATTAAAGTCTTAAATCGCTTTTATCTTTCGGAAAAATGGATTTTACATCATAGATAAATGTGTTGTCTTTTGAAAAATCTTTTAAATCCATTTCTTTGAATTCATTATGTGCTACCAGAGCCAATATGGCATCATATTTTTTATCTTCCGAATTTATATCGGTAAGTAAATCAAAACCATACTCTTCTTTTACCTCT
This sequence comes from Flavobacteriales bacterium, assembly GCA_027061855.1. Classification (GTDB taxonomy): domain Bacteria; phylum Bacteroidota; class Bacteroidia; order Flavobacteriales; family Flavobacteriaceae; genus JALSPZ01. Next base: position 4,399 of record JAMOVT010000065.1, on the reverse strand, counting down.
TCCGGATTGGCCCAAGGATCATATACATCTACATCGAGTTGGTAGTCTTCTAATTCTCGGATTACGTCAATGGCTCTGGAATTACGAATATCCGGACAATTTTCCTTAAAAGTAATTCCCAATACCAATACGTTGGCATTTTTCACTCCGATTCCTTTTTTAAGCATCATTTTTACGGTTTCATTGGCGACAAATTTTCCCATGCTGTCATTTATTCTTCGTCCGGAGAGAATGATTTCAGGGTTATAATCATATTCTTTTGCCTTATGAGCCAAATAATAAGGGTCAATGCCTATACAATGTCCTCCCACTAAACCGGGACGAAAAGGCAAGAAGTTCCATTTGGTACCGGCCGCTTCCAATACTTCCAAGGTGTCGATTTCCATCAAACGGAAGATTTTGGATAATTCATTGACAAAAGCGATATTGATATCCCTCTGGGCATTCTCGATCACTTTTGCCGCTTCGGCAACCTTGATAGAGGAAGCTTTATATGTCCCTGCCGTAATTACTTCTTTATATAACTGATCTACCTTTTCGGCAATTTCGGGAGTAGAGCCGGAAGTAACCTTTTTGATTTTGGTTACTGTTCGTTCTTTATCTCCCGGATTGATACGCTCGGGAGAATATCCGGCAAAAAAATCTTTATTGAATTCTAATCCGGATACTTTTTCCAAAATCGGTACGCAATCCTCTTCGGTAGCGCCGGGATAAACAGTGGATTCATAGATAACTATATCTCCTTTTTTCAATACTTTTCCAACGGTTTCACTGGCTTTGTATAAAGGGGTTAAATCGGGAATTTTATGTTTGTCGATAGGAGTGGGAACCGTTACTATGTAGATATTGGCATCTTCTATTTCTTTTAAATCGGAAGTGACGGTCAGCCCTTTGTTCTCTCCTTGTTTTTTTAAGGCATTTTGAAGCAATTCTTCTTCGACTTCAAGGGTTTCATCAATTCCCTGATTGAGTTTTTTTACTCTTTCGGGATTGATGTCAAAACCGGTTACGTCAAATTTTTCAGCAAAAGCTACGGCAAGGGGAAGTCCTACATATCCCAGCCCGATTATGGCAATTTTCGGCTCTTTCATTCGGATTTTTTTTATGAATGATGCAAAGATACATATTTATTGTGTTTTTATGAATACAAAATAAAAAAGCCTTTCATGGCGAAAGGCTTGTATAAATTATTCTTTATCCGGTATTAAGCATACATTTTTTCTCTTAATTCTTTGATTTTTTTATCGGACAGATATTCATCAAAACTCATCAGTTTATCAATGGTTCCTTTGGGAGTAATTTCTATTACCCTGTTGGCTACCGATTGAGCAAAGGCATGATCCCGGGTGGTAAAAATTACGGTTCCGGGAAAATTAATCAATGCATTATTGAGGGCTTGTATCGATTCCAAATCCAAATGGTTGGTAGGCTCGTCAAGTAATAAGACATTGGCCTTTTCCATCATCATTCGGGAGAGCATGGCACGTACTTTTTCTCCTCCGGATAAGACTTTGACCGATTTTAGCGCATCATCTCCACTGAATAACATTTTTCCTAAAAAGCCTCGTAGATATACATCTTCACGTTCTTCTTCTGTTTTGGCAAATTGCCGTAACCAATCGACCAATGAAATATCCTCTTGGAAATACTCTTCATTATCGGCCGGTAAATAAGCTTGTTTGGTAGTGATTCCCCAGCGATAAGAACCCGTGTCAGGCTCCATTTTCCCCGATACTATTTCATAGAAAGCCGTGGTAGCACGAGAGTCTTTGGAAATAAGTGCTACCTTATCTTTTTTGTTTAAATTGATATTCACGTTTGCAAATAACAAATCTTCATCTATACTTTTGGATAAATTTTCCGTTTCAAAAATTTGATCTCCCGCTTCTCTTTCAGGCTGAAAAATAATCCCCGGATAACGACGACTCGAAGGTTTCACATCATCGATATTTAGTTTTTCTATCATCTTTTTACGTGCCGTAGCTTGCTTGGATTTAGCCACGTTGGCAGAAAAACGGCGGATAAAATCTTCCAATTCCTTTTTGCGCTCTTCGGCTTTTTTGTTTTGTTGGGCTCTTTGGCGGGCTTTTAATTGGCTGGCATTATACCAGAAAGAATAATTTCCGGTATAGAAATTTAATTTTCCATAGTCAATATCAACCGTATGTGTACTCACGGCATCCAGAAAGTGCCTGTCGTGAGAAACAACGATTACCGTATTTTCATAATTAGCCAAAAAGTCTTCCAACCAGGAAATGGTTTCAAAATCCAGGTCATTGGTAGGCTCATCCATAATCAGAACATCCGGATTTCCAAATAAAGCTTGCGCCAGTAACACACGCACTTTCATTTTGCTTTCCAATTCGGACATTTTTTGGTAATGCAAATCTTCGGGTACTCCAAGATTAGATAACAGAATGGCGGCATCACTTTCGGCATTCCAACCGTTCATTTCTTCAAATTTCTCTTGAAGTTCTCCCATACGTTCCACTTCTTTATCGGTAGGATCGAGTTTGGCGTAAAGTTCGTCCAGCTCTTTTTGTATTTTATAAAGATCTTGATTTCCCATTACAACGGTATCCAGTACCGTATAATCGTCAAATGCATTGTGGTCTTGTTTCAATACCGACATTCTTTTTCCCGGCTCCAACCGGACATTTCCCGTAGTTGGATCAATCTCTCCGGAAAGTACTTTTAAAAAGGTGGATTTTCCCGCTCCGTTGGCTCCGATGATTCCATACGTATTCCCTTTGGTAAACTGTGCGTTTACCTCGTCAAATAATACTCTTTTTCCAAATTGTACGGATACATTGTTTACTGATAACATAATTGATTTTTAATTTTTTGCAAAAATAAGATATTTTGCGAATGCTTTTTTATTTTAGAAGATTTTTATGATAATAGAGAGGCTACAATTTAGAAGATTTTATTTCTCCTTGTTCGTTCATTTCCAACCAAGTGAAATATTGTAACCAATCTCCCGTATTAAAATATGTACTTTTATTGTTGATTTTCATTTCCAAAGGCAAATGCCGGTGACCGAAAATAAAATAGTCGATATCCGGAGTTTTTTTTAGATAGTCTTTGGCATATAAATACAACCATTCTTTGTCTTCCCCATGGAATTTTTGGTCGTATTCTCCCGAAATCAATTTGTTTTTTTGGGAGAAATATTTAATCAACGGAATACCGATATCCGGATGCAGCCATCTATATAGCCATTTGGCCAGAGGATTGGTGAAAAGTTTTTTCAGGCGTTTGTAATTTTTATCCCCGGGTCCTAATCCGTCTCCGTGTCCCACAAGGATTTTTTTGTTTTGGACGGTAAAAATTTGGGGTTCAAAAAAAGTTTTGATTCCTAGTTCCTTTTCAAAATAATCACGCATCCACATATCGTGATTTCCGGTAAAAAAATAGATGGGAATACCGGAATCGGTCCATTCGGCCAATTTTCCCAATAGACGGGTATGTCCTTTGGGAACAGCATTTTTGTATTCAAACCAATAATCAAACAGGTCACCGAGGATAAATAAGGCTTGGGCTTGGGGTTTTATTTTATCGAGCCACTGAATAAATTTTTTTTCGCGTTCTTTCCCGGATACAGCAGCATCCAGCCCCAAATGGAGATCGGAAGCAAAGAAAACTTTCTTTCCGGGTGCTATTTCGATATGGTTAGTCTTGGTCATCGGCATACCATTCGGCATAAGAGGTTCCGGTTTCGTATAGTTTGATACGTTTTAATTTTAAACGGGAAGGAAGGTGAGGAATGATTCGTTTAGCCATATCTTGCACCATCATTTCTCCGGTGGGTTGAAAATCGACCAAAAGGATATGATGTCCTCTTTCCAATAGAAAATCCCCGATTTCTTTATAGGAAGTATTTTTGTTTAGGACCAAGGCGTGATCATAATCATCCACTACATGTTTTTTTACAATATTTTTGAGGTCGCCAAAGTCAATTACCATTCCGTATTTGACATTTTCGGGATCGGAGATGGGTTCACCGATAACCGTTACTTCCAGGGTATAACTGTGTCCGTGCACATTCCGGCATTTGCCGTCATATCCGGCCAAAGCATGTCCGGTATCAAAATGAAAAATTTTGGTCACTCTTATTTTTGCCATAATTCAGTTGTTTTCGTTTTGTTGAGAGTCTTCTTCGTCTTCTCCTTTATAAGTTTTTGTAAGATACCACACCAGAAGCATGGTGATGCCAAAGCCGAGAATTACCGGTAATAAAGCGGTTCCCCAATAAGCGAGTTGGTATCCGATTCCTTTTTCGGCAGTAAGAAAAAATAGTTTGTTCATACTGCAAAGTTAAGGAAAAAGAGACGATATATCAGTCTTTGACCAAATCCTCTAATTTTACTCCGCGCGAACCTTTGATTAATATAGTGGA
>JAMOVT010000064.1 GCA_027061855.1 Flavobacteriales bacterium | reverse complement strand
AATTCCAATAAGGTTAAAGGAACTCCTATATGATTATTTAAATTTTTATAAGTAGCATGTGTGCGGTATTTTTGAGATAGAACGGCGTTGACCAATTCTTTGGTAGTGGTTTTTCCGTTACTTCCCGTAATCCCGATCAATGGCATGCCGATATAATTCCGGTGATAGTTGCCTAATTCTTGAAGTGCTTCAAGAGTATTTTCCACCGGAAAAAAACGTTTTTCTTTTATGGTATTCAGCTTTTTATCATCGACAACGGCAATATGCGCCCCTTTGTCCAAAGCTTCCTTGGCAAATTGATTTCCGTCAAATTTTTCCCCTTTCAATGCCCAAAAAATATCACCTTCTTGTACTTCCTTACTATTGGTAGTGATTTTAGGGTGTTTGAGAAAAATCTCGTGTAATTCCTTAATTTCTTTTTTTACTTCTTTATTTTCCATTGTATTTTCTCAAATATTTTTCGATTTTATTAACCATGCATTTGTTACCTACATAAAAAGGAACGCGTTGATGCAATTCCTTTGGTTTGATTTCCATAATTCGTTGTTTTCCGTTAGAGGCTTTTCCTCCTGCTTGTTCGGCCAAAAACGCAATCGGATTACATTCATAAAGTAAACGCAATTTACCATTGGGGTAACGACTGGAATCGGGGTATAAATAGACTCCGCCTTTGATCATATTGCGGTGAAAATCCGAGACCAAAGAGCCGATATATCTTGACGTATAGGGCCGGTCTCCTTCTTCCTCCTGACAGTATTTGATGTATTTTTTAATTCCCTTTGGAAAATTACGGTAATTTCCTTCATTTACCGAATAAATTTTAGGGTTTCCGGGGAATTGCATATCGGGATGAGAGAGGTAAAATACGCCCAAGGCAGGATTGAGGGTGAATCCGTTTACTCCGTGCCCGGTGGTATAAACCAACATGGTCGAAGTGCCGTATATGACATAACCGGCAGCTATTTGTGCCGTTCCGGGTTGCAGAAAATCTTCTTTGGTAACCGGTTTTCCTATGGGGCTTATTCGCCTGTAAATAGAAAATATGGTTCCAACGGATACATTTACATCAATATTGGAAGACCCGTCCAAGGGATCCATTAGAACGATATATTTATTATCATTTTTTTGGTTCTTTCCTACAATATTGATAAAATTATCTTCTTCTTCGGAGGCAATTCCGCAGACAATTTCACGGTTGATCAAGGCTTGTATAAACACCTTATTGGCAAAAACATCGAGCTTTTGTTGCTCTTCTCCTTGCACGTTTTGGTGATTGGCCGCTCCGATAATATCTACTAAACCGGCTTTGTTTACTTCATGATTTACAACTTTTGCCGCAAGCCGGATGGAGTTGAGAAGGCTGCTTAATTCGCCGGTGGAATAGGGGAAATGTGTTTGGCGATCGATGATAAATTCTCCTAGGGTAATCGGGTGATTCATATTATAGTTTTATTCTGAGTTGGAATTTAAAGTTACGTCCCGGGGCACTTATAGCCGATGCAAATTCTTTGTAATGAATATCAAAGATATTTTCTACTCCGGCGTTGAGGATAATATTTTTATTAAAATAATAAGTAAAATAAGTATTTAAAATATTCCAGGCGGGAAAACCTTCATAAGTTCCGGTAGCTTCATTATAGGGACTTTGCTCGATATTATCAATTCCTCCGATTGTGTCATATTCATCTACGGGTTTTGAGAACATAAATTTGTATAATAATGAAGTTTCGAAATGGTCTTTTTTATAAGAAATTTTCATATTTCCAAAGACGGGTGGGATGGAAGGCAATGGACGATCCGCATCAATCATTTTTCCTTTGGTATAATGGATGCCTCCTTCTAGATCAATATGATGATTCACAGCGCCTTCAATTGAAAGAGAGCCTCCATAGATATGCGCCTTCCCGTTGTTTACATTGGCATAGGTATCCACCCATTCGCCATCATACAAAATTTGGGTTACACCGGGTTGGATTTCAAAACTGTCACGGGCAATATAATTATGGAGAAGTGTGTAGTAAATATTTGCCGAAAGATTGAGCTTTCCGTTATTGAAAAAACGGGCTACACCTGCTTCGGTGTTATAAGCATATTCGGGTTTGAGATAAATATTAGGCACCGTTACTTTTCCGTTTTTTTCACGTACTTTTCCTATATCATCGATATTTGGCGAGCGAAATCCGGAAGAAAGAATGAAATCCATCTTCCATAAATTATCGGGACGATAGACATAATTAATGTTCCCTGTTAATGCAAAATTAGCCAGTTCGATATCATTATCAGGTAAATCTATAAAAGTATCATTGTTCCATTTGGCCTTTAAATAGGTTTGCGTGAAACGTATTCCCGTATTGAAATAAGATTTGCTTCCCCATTTAAATTTATAACTGGAATAGGCGGCAAAGTTCAGGTAACTGCTGCCACCGTCGGGATAACGTGTAGGGATTGCCGGGCCATCATCCAACCTGATAATTTCATTGCCATTGACTACCAATATTTTACTGAAAGAATGCGAATTTACTTTATTGTAATAACTTTCCAATCCGTAAAGCAAACTACGAGTATTGCTCAGTTTGGCGGTAAAGTCGGCATTGATGGAATAAACTTTTACGTTTTCTTCTTTATAGTCCCGTTCCAAACTGGTAAATTTTCTGGTGATCCTACTTTCATTCCAGTCTTGGTAAGCCAGAATGATTTTTGCTTTTTGAAGGTATTTACGGTCATAATTCAATTCCAATTGAGGAGAAAACATAAATCTTTCAGCAGGTCCGTAATACCATTCGGCATATTTAAGGCTTCCGTTCTTTTCTTGAGTTAGTTTGTCAAAACGACTCACTTTTCCCGTATAGTTGTATTGTGTAATAACGGCCAATTTATTTCCTGAATTCCCTTTTAGATTGATAAGTGTTTTATTGAAAAAATCTTTTTGATCAAAGGCGGTATTTCTCTGTACATTTTCATCGGGATTTTTTGTCGGCTTGTCTGTATAATAGGTATCGGTATTTTCAGAATAGTAAGGGACAAGCCCCCAATCGTCATATCCGTGTACTCTGTTTTTTCCCATCCGGATATCTCCGTAGTCTGAAAACGTAAGAGCAAAATAAGTAGCCCAAACAGGTTGGCTGATTTCTGTATTAAAATGAAAAGTGGTTTCGTTATTTGCAGAAGCATATCGTCCCAAAAATTCTCCGGACAATACTTTATTATTATTGATCACCGGAGTATGAGTATAAAAATTGATTACTCCTCCCAAGGCATCCGATCCATAAATGGACGAGGGTCCGTAAATGATTTCCGTACGATCCAATATCAAAGGGTTTACAGTAACGGCAGTATGCAAATGCCCGGTACGTGAAATTGCATTATTGAGACGGATACCATCCATTACCAATAATACCCGGTTTGCTTCCAATCCTCTAATTATAGGACTGCCTGCTCCTCCTTGTGATTTTTGGATCAATAAACTACCGGTTAATTCCAATAAATCGGCAGCTGTCGCCGGCATAATTTTCATGGTTTCAATCCGGTCGATAATTTTTACTTGTTTGGCTACCGTGTTTTTTTGTGCGGAAGTACGCGAGACCGATAAGACTACATTATCCAATTTCTGATAATGCTTGATCATTTCCACTACACGCCCGTTTTCAAAAACTTCTTTTTTGGTTGTGATATAGGTTTCATATGCCGGATGTGAAAAAATAATAGTATCTTTTTTCCTGAAATTTTTTAGACTGACCAAACCCTCTTTGTTGGTATGAAAAACGAGTTTGTTATCAACACTGCTGACTTTCACCCCTTCGATGGGAAAATTACTTTCAAAATCAATTACTTTGACCAATTGTTGAGAATGGATTTCCCAGAAACTAATGAAGAAAAGTAAAATGAAACCTAATTTTTTTTTCATATGAAATTTTTCACTTACAAATTTACAATATATTTAAGAATATAAACTACTCAAAATACTCAATGATTTGGGTTTTCTGAAATTGGATATATGTAACTCCAAATAAGTAATCAAATCATCCAGTAATTTTCTGCGTGTTTGATTGGAAATCGACACTTCTTTTTTTGAAGCAAAAATTGTACCTAAAAGCTCACGAAATATATAACTTTGAGATTCATTCATACAAAGGTCAAAGGAAAGCGGAGAATCTGTAAAAACTCCTCCTTGCAAATCAAAATATCTTCCTTGCGTGCCGGGATCCGGCGAAATCCCTATTTGACCAAGAAGTTTAATCATAAAAAAGAGATGAAAATTGATATCAAATTCCGACTGATCCAAGGAGATGAATTCATTTTTCACAAATTCAAACAATGCTTCGTCTTGCGGTTCTTGCGGGAGTGTGGACAATAAAATTTCACGCATAAAAACCGAAATATTCATCTTGTCAAAATCAGAATGAAGAGATTGGTAATGATGAACCGGAGATACTTCCTTGATATATTCCATTCCGGCTTTATTCCTGCTATTCATCACCAGGTCGACAATAGCAGCGGGTTGCAAATAGGCTTTTTTTATTTTTCCTTTTGTTCCTTTATATAAGTTACGCACAAAAAAAGTAGTAAATCCGGTTTCTTTTGTATAAGCTTTTACAATGGCATCCGCCTCGTTATATTTAATACTCGAAAGAATAAAAGCTTGTGTTTTGATCAGCATTACCGTATAATAAGAATTTTGGTGGTTTGTGTTTTGGTTCCGTCTTCATTGGTAATCAAAGCGATATAGACTCCGGTAGCCACTTTGTGTTTTCCAAATGCGGTTAAATTCCAAGTGATACTTCCTCCTTTTGAAACGGTTTCATAGACAAGGTTTCCTTCCACATCAATTATTTTTACATTTACGCCTTTAATCAAACCTTTGATAGTTACTTCATTGTGTTTTTTGGTTATAACCGGATTTGGAAATGCATATACATCATTTAGGTCATCGGAAGGATCGAAAGCTTTTGAACGATAGCCCACCAAGCCTTTTGAAGTGGCAAAATATACTATTCCCGTGGTGTGATCGATATCCAGATCATAGATGTCATTAGAAGGAAGCGGACTGTTTGCTTGGGTAAAATGATAAAGTACTTCTTTCCCGTTTTCACTTAGACAATAGACTCCATTTCCTGATGTAGCAATCCATTTATTGTTATTTCCATCTGCTTGAATACGTATGATTGACTGACCTTCGAGTAAAAGTTGCACGCTCCCTTCATATTCAATTTTTACAGGTTTGAAACGAACGGAAGGGTTTTGAAAGGCATTTTCGGGTTGGTCGAGATAGCGTAGCATACGATGATTTCCTACCCAGAGTCTGTTGTTAAAGTCCATATCCAAGGCTTGTATATTGGGGCGGGAAGCAGGCTCTATTCCGTTTTTTATGTATATATAATTGTCATCTTCGAGGTTGTAACCCACAACTCCTTTGAAAACAGTTCCCAGCCAAAGTATACGGTCTTTTCTTTTTAAACTGCGAATACCGTCGGTAAAATTATTATTACTGAAAAATCCCGGATTGAAATGAAGCTCTCCCCAAGTCCCGTCATTATATAATACTTTAACAGGTTGATCCGTGCCGGTTTGTGTGACAAAAAGATTATTTTCATTATCAAAATTCATCCCGAATACACGAATGTTTTTATCGCCATTGCTGACAAAAAAGTCCAAACTACTGTTTAGTTCATTATAACGGGTGATATCGGTGTTGTTTTCAATTTTAATTAAACCGTCATGCCCGGAAGAAATATAAGCGATTTCCGGATTTAACGGGTGCATTTTTACATAGCATAAACTACGTGCTTGAAGAAGAGAATAGGGAATATTGATCCAATTTGTACCGTTAAAATGATTTACATCTCTTTTCAGTAGAGGGTATGGATTAAAGCTGGTGCTGTGTTTACCGTAAACTACCCAAATATGTCGATTGTTTGCGTCTATACCAAAAGGATCATTATAGATCGGGCCGTCGGGAAGCAGATTTTCATAAGAAGAGGAGTATAAGTCAAAATCCAAAATACCTTTTTCATCGGTTCCTGCATAAACACGATTTTCATAAACAAGACTTGTGGTGAAATCAGTGGATATTCCGGGAGGCATGCCAATGATATTTAGTTGAGAGAAAGAAGAATTATAAATACGTACGGATTGACTAAAACTTAGGCTAATATAATTATCATAGACTTGTAAATCTTTAATGGGATTAGAAGCATGGTAGATAAGTTGAACCGAGTCGTCGGGGTTGAATTTATAAACATCATAACTTTTTGCTCCTATAACATTATTTTCAATAGTATCCAGAAACAACCAATTTCCCGGCAGAATGGTCGGCCAATTGGACGAATCTATCAGTAAATCATAACGATTGGCTTTTTTCAATCCCAAGGGAGTAGCGGCATAAATCGAATGGTCTTTTAAAGCTATATCTTGAACGGCTAATTGACTGCCTCCGGTTCCGATAAAAAAGCTATCTCCGAATTCGTTTTTTTCCAAATCAAATTCGCTTATTCCATAATCCATCGCCAAATATAAAAGGGAATTTTCCGCTACAATCTCATTGCATTTTTTTTTGTTTTCCGGTATATAGGTATTCATATAAAGATCGGGAACGGAAATGATTTTTTTTTGCTCGTCAATAATTTGTATCCAACCGTTTACATATATAACAAATAATTTTTTTTGAGCAGAATTGTAATGGATGCGTGCAATTTCATCTCCGGTTAAACCGTTTACGCTGGAAAATTTTTCTATTTCGCCTCCATTGGGATTATAGGTAAAGAAAGCATTTTCCGAAACAGCTATTATTTTGTCTTCAACGGGTAAAATTTGTTTGATATGGTTATAAGAAAATAAATCGATCCATGAATTATTCTGGGCCTGAATGGACCAAGCCGTGAAAATAAGCAGAAAATATGGAAAGAATTTTTTCATAGGATTATTCTACCTCAAATTGTTTATTGAACTCCTCCAAGACGGGACGCACGGTTTCTTCCGGCAGTTCGGAAATCTTTATATACATCAAGCCGTCTATGGCATCATTAAAATTGGGATCGACATTAAAGGAAATTAATTTGGCGTTTTGTTTAATATACTTTTTGAGTAAAATGGGTACTTTTAATGCGCCCGGTTCCAACTCATCAATCAGTTTGTCAAATTTTGCCAAATTATTCCCGGCTGCTTGGAAAATGAACTTTTTATCTTTTTCGTCCAAGCGGATTTTAAATTCTTTTTTGGGTTTGACAAATTGTGCCGTGTAAGCATCATAGAAATTCGATTTCATAAATTCTATTAATAAAGATTTTGAGAAATCAGAAAAACGGTCACTAATACTTACCGGGCCAATCAAATACTCATGTTCGGGATGTCTCAAAACCGTATGTACAATGCCGCGCCATAGCAAGAATAGCGGAAAAGGTTTTTGTTGGTATTCCGGGACGACGAAGGCCCGTCCCATTTCGATGGATTTGCTCATCATATCATAAAGCTCGGGTTCAAAGCTGAATAGCTCACTTAAATAAAAGCCTTTGATTCCGTATTTATCAAAAATTTCTTTTCCTAATCCCATCCGGTATGCTCCTACCAGTTTTTTATTTTTTTTATCCCACAAGAAAAGATGTTTATAATACTTGTCATATTTGTCCATATCCAGCTCTTTCCCCGTACCTTCTCCTACCAACCGGAAGGTGTGTTCTCTTAACCTGGCAATTTCTTTGAGAATAGAGGGCATTTCTTTGGCATCGCTCAAAAAGCACTGGTAATCGTTTTTTTCAAAAAGCAAATCATCTTTTTCTGATAAATTTTGTATATCTTTTTCCAGTTTTTCAACGGGAACCGGAGGAATAATTTCCTTTTGTTTTGGCGGGTTCCCCAATTTGGGCAAATGGAATTCCTTTTTCTTTTCGAAAGTTTTTGCCAAGATATAGGTTTTTTTTCGGAGAAATTCTCCCAATAGATTGAAATCGGCAAAACTTTCTTGATCTTTTACTGCAATGGGCTTCCCGATACGCACAACTATTTTTCGTTTTCGTTTTGAAATCGCTTCCGACGGAAGACTGGCTGTGCGTAAAATGGGGTGAATTTTTGAAAGAAAATAAAATATTTTGGAGTTTTTTGCATGAAAATATACCGGAACAATGGGCACTTTAGCTTTATAAATAAGCTTTAAAGCTACCGGATCCCAGGTACGGTCCACCACGAGTTTTCCTTCTTTATAGGTAGAGACTTCGCCCGCAGGGAAAACGCCGAGGGCTTTTCCTTCCTTTAAGTGGTTCAAAGCCATTTTAATACCGCTTATGCTGGAATGCGCCTCTTTATTGTTTTCAAAATTATTAACCGGAATCAAAAAAGGTTTCAAAGGCTCGATACGTTGTAAAAGATAGGAAGACAACACCTTGTAATCGGGGCGTTGTTCCAGCATGAGTTTTAAAAGTAAAACTCCGTCCATTCCGCCCAGCGGATGATTGGAAACCGTGATAAAGGCTCCTTCTTTGGGAATTCTTTTAAGGTCATCCTCGGGAATTTCAAATTCGATATTTAGCTCATCGAGTATGGCATTGATAAAATCAAGTCCTTCCTTGTCTTTGATTTTGTCATAAAAAGAATTGATTTTTGATATTCCCAGCAATTTCATTAAGGCCCAACTGACACCTCTTCCGGCTTTTCCAAAACGGTCCAAATGAATGGCCTTTGCAATATCACGGGTGGAAACTAAACTCATACGTAGTGCTTTATTCAAAACAAAGATACTAAAAAGTAGGATACTTGGAGAGGTTATTATGAATCTTCACCGGGGAAATAGGCGAGTGAAATAATGCTGTCATCGGGTAATTTTTCATATATGAGATCGATTTCAATTTTTTCTTTTATTTTGGCTTTCGCTTTCATTTTGTCCGTATCCAATCCTGTAATCAAAATATCGTGTTTGAGGCTCAAACCGGTTTCATTAAGAAGTTTGTAAATAGCTTCTTTTGCCGTCCAATACCACAATAAATCTTTGTAATTTTTAATTTGTAAAGCTCTCGAGTCCTTCGGATTGAGAAATTTAGGTGCAATCTTTAATAATTTTTTGCGCGGTCTTTCCACGTCTACTCCCACAGGAAATTTAGCCACTGAAATCACCACCCATTTTCCGGAATGAGAAATGGAAATGTGAAGACCATTGTTCAAAAAGGGTTTTCCGTTTGCCTCTTTATATAGATAGGGTAGAAGCTCCAATTTATTTAGAATCAGATTTTTAGCCAATGTTTGCTTGATGTGGTCCACATTCCTCAGCTTTTCTATATTGGGCCTGTTAAACAATCCGTTCATATCCAGTAATTCGTTGGTAGTTTCAGTAATTTCCCAAATATACAGATTGGCACCTTCAAGTGGTTTGAGCATTTTTAGCGGCATGAGATTTTTTTTCTAAGCTTAGTTGTAATAAATTTGTCCAAAAATAACCAAAAACTTGATATGCAGTTTGTTTTTTATCTTTTGATTTATCCGGTTATCTGGCTCTTTTCCGTTTTGCCTTTTAAACTGCTTTATGGGATTTCGGATTTATTATCTTTTTTTGTATACCGCGTTTTTGGTTATAGAAAAAAAACGGTGCGAAAAAATTTGGCATTGGCCTTTCCGGATAAAACACCGGAAGAGAGAAAAAAAATAGAAAAAAACTTTTATACTCATTTTACCGATTTAATAATGGAGATGATGAAAGCTTTCCGGATGTCTCCCAAGCAAATGCAAGAAAGAATGAAATTTATAAATCCGGAATTGCTCAATAAATTTGCCGAAAACAATAAAAATGTGGTATTGGTTGGAGGTCATTACGGGAATTGGGAATGGATTTTTTATTTGGCTCAGCTTACAAAAGCACGCCCGGTGGGTACTTATTTAAAAATTAATAATCCTTATTTTGAAAAGTTTATGCTGAAAAACAGAAAACGTTTTGGCGGTGAACTTATCGAAACGAAACAATTGCGTAAAACGCTAAAAGAATGGGGAGAAAAAAAGCAATTGTTTTTATTGGGTTTGTTAGCCGATCAATCTCCTCAGTGGCATAAAAGCCGCTATTGGAGAAAATTTTTCAACCGGCTGGTTCCCGTTCATGTAGGTCCGGAAGAATTGGCCAAGGAATATGATGCAGCCGTTGTATTTCTCAAAATAAAAAAACGTAAACGCGGATTTTATGAAGCCGAATTTATTGAAATCACTCCCGATGCACGGCGACTTCCCGATTATCAAATCACCGATAAATATATCGAATTATTAGAAAATCAAATCAAAGAAGATCCCCGGTATTACCTTTGGACTCACAATCGTTTTAAACACCAAAACAAATTGGAAGAACGGAAAAGACGCAATAACAAACTTGTGATAAAAGAATAGAAATCAAGTCTTTTTTGAAATGAATTGATTAGGTAAGACCCGAAAATTTTGTGTAAATTTGCCACAATTAAAATCAGTAGGAAATATGTTTGATAATTTAACTTCAAAACTCGATAAGGCCTTACATGTATTAAAAGGACACGGACGCATCACAGAGGTCAATGTGGCCGAAACCATGAAAGAAGTGCGAAGAGCCTTGCTCGATGCCGATGTCAACTATAAAATAGCCAAGCAATTTACCAATAAAGTAAAAGAAAAAGCTCTGGGTCAAAATGTATTGACCAGTTTGCAACCGGGTCAATTGATGGTGAAAATCGTAAAAGACGAACTCACCGAATTGATGGGAGGGCAAACTGCGGGCTTAGACCTGTCAGGTAATCCCAGTGTAATTCTGATGTCGGGTCTGCAAGGATCCGGGAAAACTACCTTTTCCGGAAAATTGGCCAATTGGCTGAAAACAAAGAAAACTAAACAACCTTTATTAGTTGCCGCGGATGTTTATCGTCCGGCGGCTATCGACCAGTTAAAAGTAGTAGGCGACCAAATCGGGGTGGAAGTATATGCAGAGCCCGAAAATAAAAATCCTGTTGCCATAGCTCAAAATGCAATAGAATATGCCAAAAAGAACGGTAAAAATGTGGTAATCATTGATACCGCAGGTCGATTGGCCGTGGATGAAGAAATGATGAATGAAATTGCTGCCATTCATCAAGCCATTCAACCCAATGAAACCCTCTTTGTGGTAGATGCCATGACCGGACAAGATGCCGTAAATACCGCAAAAGCCTTCAACGACCGTTTGAATTTTGACGGTGTAATTCTCACAAAACTTGACGGTGATGCCCGAGGTGGAGCGGCATTGTCCATTAAATCGGTGGTAAATAAACCCATCAAATTTATCGGTACCGGAGAGAAAATGACAGATATCGATGTCTTTCACCCCGATCGTATGGCCGACCGTATTCTCGGTATGGGGGATGTGGTTTCTTTGGTAGAAAGAGCACAAGAGCAATTTGACGAAGAAGAAGCCCGTAAACTCCAAAAGAAAATTGCCAAAAATCAATTTGGTTTTGATGATTTTCTCAAACAAATTCAGCAGATCAAAAAAATGGGGAATATCAAAGATTTGATGGGAATGATTCCCGGAATGGGTAAAGCGATGAAAGGAGTAGATATCGACGATGATGCATTCAAAGGAATAGAAGCCATTATACATTCCATGACACCCGAAGAAAGAAGAAAACCCGGAATTATTAACGGATCACGTAAAAAGCGAATTGCTCGCGGTTCCGGTACAAGTGTGCAGGAAGTAAATCAATTGCTGAAACAATTCAACCAGATGTCCAAAATGATGAAAATGATGCAAGGAGGAAAAGGAAAGGCAATGATGAATATGTTTAAAGGAATGTAAAAAAAGTTTATGAAACTGATTGACGGAAAAAAAACAGCACAAGATATCTCTAACGAACTCAAACAAGAGGTTGATAAATATACGGCACAAGGTCACCGGCCGCCTCATTTGGTTGCCGTTTTGGTAGGAAACGATCCCGCTAGTACGTACTATGTGCGAAGCAAAGAAAAGAAAGCCAAAAAAGCCGGATATACATCGGAAGTAATCTATCTCGATGAAAAAACCTCCGAGCAAGAACTCCTGCAATTGGTCAATCAACTCAATAACGATACGGCCATAGACGGATTTATCGTGCAATTGCCCTTGCCCAAACATATAGATGAGCACAAAATCCTGATGGCTATCGCTCCCGAGAAAGATATCGACGGATTTCATCCGGAAAATATCGGACGAATGGTGGCTCAATTGCCCGGATTTTTACCGGCTACGCCCTATGGGATTTTGGAGCTTATCAATCGCTATCAAATTCCTACCGAAGGCAAAAAAGCAGTGGTAATCGGGCGAAGTTTGATTGTAGGACGGCCGCTCAGTATCTTGCTCAGTCAGAAACGCCCCGGAGGAAATGCCAGTGTTTGTGTAGCACATAGCCGTACCAAAAATATCAGCGAACTTACAAAAGATGCTGATATAGTGGTTACCGCCATAGGGAAGGCACATTTTCTAAAAGCCGATATGGTAAAAGACGGAGTGGTAATCATCGATGCGGGTATCAATGAAGTTCCCGATTCCACTCGTCCCAAAGGCTATAAATTGGTTGGCGATGTAGATTTTGATGAGGTGAGTAAAAAAGCCTCCTATATCACACCGGTTCCCGGTGGAGTAGGGCCTATGACCATTGCCATGCTATTAAAAAACACGCTGCAAGCCTACGAAAACAATTATTTGAAGAAGAAGAATTAGGGCGTTGCAAAGCTCTCCCGGGCTAATATCATTGCAGCTTTGCCGGGCTTTCCGCTATATCTTTTTGCCTTTGGGGCAAAAAGGATGCCGCTTCAATCCCTAACGCGAAGTAAACTTACTTAAAGAACAGTTTTCTTCTCAATCCGGCATTACAATTTATTGAGGGCAAATGCTCGTTTTTCCAAAAAAATTCATTTCATATAATCCTTCTCACATCACTCAGCCGGTGGGAATAGCGCTTAAACTTTAAACTCCATATTCCTTTTTCGTCAATGGGATCAATATGTGCATTTCCGTGTGAATGGAAAATTTTGCCGTCGCCCAATAAAAAACCTACATGAATCACCTTTCCTTTCAAATTGGTAAAAAAAGCAAGATCTCCGGGTTCGGCTTCATCCAGTGAAATGGATACTCCTTGGGTAGCCTGGTCTTTGGCATTTCGCAACAAATCGTGTCCGCACATTTTATAAGTCATTTGGGTGAGTCCGCTGCAATCCAATCCGAAATGGGTTTTTCCTCCCCATAAATAAGGAGCATTCATATAGGTAAAAGCATATTCCAATATTTTTTCTTTGGGATGTTTTCCCGTAATATATTCTCCTTTAAAAACGCCTTTTTCATCTCCCATAAGAAATTCGCCTGTTTCAGGATTGAAAAAGGGTAAAATACTCCCCATCGGTAAAAGAAACTTACCGCTTTTTTCCATTTCCACTTCATTGAGGATTCCTGCGGTAAAATACTTTCCGGAGCGATTGATTTTTTCAAAGACCTCATCGGGAAGAGGCAAAATCACTTTTTCATCAATCCAGCCTTCATAATCATCATAAGAAGCACGTATGTAATTCCATTGATTTTGTGTATTGAGGATTTCAAAAGTATCTCCGAAAAGGAGTTGCGTCATAATCTCCGATTCGTCGGCGGCTTCCGCTCTTACGGGAACAATAGAGGATAAAGTGATTGCTTTCATATAATTTTTGTTATAGGTTTCTGCGGGCGCCTGCGGCGCCCACAGAAACCGGTTATATATAATTAATCTTCGTTTTCAATAATCATTGCACCGGCTCCTCCTCCTCCGTTGCATATTCCGGCAGCTCCGTATTTGCCGTTATTTCTTTTCAAAGCATTGATAAGGGCCATAATGATTCTGGCTCCACTCACACCCAGTGGATGTCCCAATGAAACCGCACCTCCATAGATATTGCATTTCTCGGGGTCAAGTTTCATAATTTCCTCATTGACCAAACTTACTACTGAAAAAGCTTCGTTTAGTTCAAAGAAATCCATATCTTCTATTGTCAATCCGGCTTTTTCAAGTGCTTTGGGAATGGCTTTGGAAGGAGCTGTGGTAAACCATTCCGGGTCTTGGGCAGCATCGGCATAAGAAACGATTTTTGCCAATGGTTTTATACCTAGTTCTTCGGCTTTTTTACGAGTGGTAAGAATCAAAGCGGCTCCTCCGTCATTGAGAGTGGATGCATTGGCGGCAGTCACCGTTCCATCTTTTGAAAAGGCGGGACGCAGAAGAGGGATTTTTTCAAAATTTACATTTTTGTATTCTTCATCTTCTTTAAAAATTATAGGTTCTCCTTTGCGCTGAGGGATTTCAACAGGCACTACTTCATTTTCAAAAATATTGTTTTCCCATGCTTCTTTTGAGCGCAAATAGGATTTCATGGCATAGGCATCTTGATCTTCCCGGCTAATATCATATTTTTTGGCCGTAAGGTCGGCAAAAACACCCATATGTTGTTGGGAATATACATCGATAAGACCGTCTTTTAGTAATCCGTCTTTGGCAGTGATATCTCCGAATTTTACAGCTTTCCGTCCGTTGAGGTAATGAGGGGCTTGGGACATATTTTCCATTCCTCCGGCTACCATAATTTCGGCATCGCCTGCTTTAAGAGCTTGGGCCGCCATGGAAACGGATTTCATTCCGGAGGCACATACTTTATTTACTGTTGTGGCGGGAACATCGGTAGGGATACCGGCAAAAATAGCCGCTTGACGGGCAGGTGCTTGGCCTTCTCCCGCTTGAAGCACATTTCCCATATAAACTTCATCGATCTTTTCAGGCGCCAACCCGATTTTCTCCAAAGCTCCTTTGATAGCAACAGCACCCAATTTGGGAGCGGGAATTCCCGATAAACTTCCCAAGAAACTTCCAATGGGTGTTCGCGCATACGAAATAATAACTATATCTTGTGGTGATTTCATAATGGTTTTTTTAAAATTTGAGCTAAATTTACAAATAATTTTAGGATTGCAAGTTTAATCCGTCAGGAATTTTGATTTTCCATTTTGTAGAGAAATCAGAGAATTTTGGTTTTTATGATTTCAATTAAAAAATGTACTTTTGAATATATTTTTTAGAATGAAAAATTTTATTAATAATTTTTATAAAAATACACATAACATATATAAAGCCTTATTGATTATTATCAGTATAGTGGCTATTGTGTATCTTTTTCCCAGTGAAGGAAAATTCAAATACGAATACAAAAAAAACAAACCTTGGCAATATGCCGGCCTAAATGCTCCTTTTGACTTTAGTTTGATTAAAACAGAAGAAGAAATTGAACGGGAAAAGGATTCTATTGAGCATACCAGCCCTTTATTTTTTGAAGTGCAAAAGGTCAATTTAAATAAATGGAATAACCGGATTTATCAACAAATACAAAATTCAGATTTTTCTCCCGAAGAAAAAAAAATACTTAAAGTAAAAGCTTCTCAATCCCTTAAAAAAATATATAAAACTGGGTTGATTGATCATTTTCCCAAAGAAGGCACAAACCGGAAAATATTTCTTATTCAAGGAAATAAAGCCAAGGAAGTTGGCTCAGACCAAATTTTTGTTAAAGAAAAATTACCGGAACAATTAAAAGATGATTTGCCTCAAAAAAAGGAAGCAAGAGATTTTCTGTTGCAAGTCTTTAATAAATTACCTGAAAATTTGGTATTTGATGAGCAATTATACCGTGAAGAACTCGATAATCGCTTAAGCGAGATTTCTACTCACAAAGGAATGATTGTAAAAGGAACTCCCATTATTCATAAAGGTGAAGTGGTGACAGAAGATAAATACCGAATATTATACTCTCTGGAAAAAAGCCTTAATTCCGATTCCTTAAACTTTCAATCTTTATTATGGATTTATATCGGTTATAGTATTTTGGTAGCCATTGTGTTAACCATGCTACTTCTTTTCCTGCGTAAATACCGGCCTGAAATTTATGAGGATAACAAAAAAGTAGGGCTTATTTTATTTAATATGATCTTAATGGTGGTGCTTACCACCTTTACTGTAAGATACAATGCCTCATATATTTTTGTAGTTCCTCTGGCTATTTTACCTTTGATCCTCAAAGCCTTTTTTGATGCACGAGTGGGACTTTTTGTTCATGTTTTGACTGTCTTGTTATTAGGTTTTGTTGTTCCCAATTCATTTGAATTTGTTTTTTTACAAATTATGGCCGGAATTGTAACCATTTTAACTGTTTCCGAATTGACAAAAAGATCTAATTTATTTACGTCCGTAGGAAATATTATACTTATTTATATTTTAGGCTATTTTGCTTTTCATTTAATCCATGAAGGTAGTTTTGAGATGCTTAGCCTCCAGACGTTTGTTTTGTTTTTTCTAAATGGAATTTTAACAATTGCCTTGTCCCATCAATTGATTTTGGTCTATGAGAAACTTTTCGGATTGGTTTCGGATGTTTCTTTACTGGAGTGGTCCAATACCAACTCAAAATTACTCAAACGTCTGGCGGATAAAGCTCCGGGAACTTTCAATCATTCCATGCAAGTAGCACATTTGGCAGAAGCTGCTGCCAACGAAATAAATGCCAATGCTTTGCTCGTGAGAGCAGGCGCGCTATATCATGATATAGGCAAAATGCTCAATCCTTTTTATTTTACAGAGAATCAGACTTCGGGCGTGAACCATCATGATGATTTGGAACCCGAAGAAAGTGCGCGAATTATTATTAACCATGTTTTGGATGGTGTGGAAATGGCGCGTAAAAACAATTTGCCCGATCGATTAATCGATTTTATACGAACCCATCACGGAACGGGTTTGGTGCAGTATTTTTATAAAAAAGCCAAAGAAAAAAATCCGGATGTGGACAAAGAAAAATTTCGTTATCCGGGCCCTAATCCTTTTTCAAAAGAAACGGCAATATTGATGATGGCGGATTCCGTCGAAGCGGCTTCCAAGAGTTTGCGTGAACCGACTGCTGAAAAAATAGATGAATTTGTAGATAAAATCATAGATACACAATTGAGAGACGGGCTTTTTGATAATGCCAATATAACTTTGAAGGAGATAAGTAAAATCAAAAGGATGTTAAAGAAAAAACTTAAAAACATTTATCATTTGCGCGTGGAATATCCTGAATAATATTTTTATTATTTTTTTGTGTAATTAAAGAAATGGTTTTATATTTGCACTCGCAATTCCGGAGAAATCAGGAAGTGTAAGGAGAGGTGCCGGAGTGGTAACGGAGCGGATTGCTAATCCGTGAACCCGCAAGGGTTCCCAGGGTTCGAATCCCTGTCTCTCCGCAAATTCGGGGTATAGCGAAGCCCGGTTATCGCGCCTGCTTTGGGAGCAGGAGACCGCAGGTTCGAATCCTGCTACCCCGACATAATCGTTCTTATTAAAAAATGGAATAAGATTGAGTCCTCAAGTTGTTTGAGAGGGACGGTCACAGATTGGAAGGCGAATTTTTATTGATTGAAATAGTTTTGAAAGAGTAAAAAAAATAAAGGTCTTGTCTCCACGTTGGGATATAGAGCATCCCGACTTTATGTCGGGACGGTCACAGATTGAAGGCGAATATTTGTTGATTGAAATAGTTTTGAAAGAATAAAAAATAAATAAGGTCGCGTAGCTCAGCTGGATAGAGCATCTGCCTTCTAAGCAGACGGTCACAGGTTCGAATCCTGTCGCGATCACAAAGAAAAATAAATGGCTCCGTGGCGCAACTGAATAGCGCATCTGATTACGGCTCAGAAGGTTGCAGGTTTGAATCCTGCCGGAGTCACGAATAAATAAAAAGCAAGCTGAAAAATAAAACAGCTTGCTTTTT
>JAMOVT010000063.1 GCA_027061855.1 Flavobacteriales bacterium | reverse complement strand
TTTTCAAAACGGACGTTTTCAGGATGCACGCCAGCGAATCCTTTTCGTGCCGATTAAGTAAAACCCTATTCTCCTCACTTACTTTTTTTAATAGATAATATTTAAAAATCTACCCGGATCATTTCATTTATACCGGGTATTTTTATAACCTTTATTCATCATATTATGCACGCATAATAATCTCAATAATATTTCTTATTTTTGCATTTGTATTTAACAAACCGGTCTTTATTTTCGCCGGTAAACACTCTATTATGAAAGATTTATTTGAAAAATTCAGAAAGGACAAAGGACCTCTTGGAAATTATGCCGATGTGGCCGAAGGGTATTTTGTGTTTCCCAAATTTGAAGGACCTATTTCCAACCGTATGATCTTCAACGGGAAAGAAATGATCACTTGGAGTATTAATAACTATTTAGGTCTGGCCAATCACCCCGAAGTAAGAAAAGTAGATGCCGAATCGGCGGCAAAATGGGGAATGGCATATCCGATGGGAGCACGGGCTATGTCCGGACAAACGGAAAAGCATGAGCAACTGGAAAATGAATTAGCCGAATTTGTAGGTAAGGAATCCGCTTATCTTTTGAATTTCGGATACCAAGGAAATGTATCGATTATCGATTCATTGGTCAATAAAAATGATGTCATTGTATATGATAGTGATTCTCATGCAAGTATTATTGACGGTTGTCGTTTACACCAAGGAAAACGTTTTACTTTCCAACATAATGATGTGGAAAGTTTAGATAAAATGCTTGAAAGAGCGACCAAAGTAGCTGAAAAAACCGGAGGAGGAATTTTAGTGATTACCGAAGGTGTTTTCGGAATGCGTGGGGAGCAAGGAAAACTCAAAGAAATTGTTGCGCTTAAAGACAAATACAATTTTAGATTATTGGTGGATGATGCCCATGGCTTTGGTACGTTAGGAAAAACCGGAGCAGGAGCGGGAGAGGAGCAAGGAGTGCAAGACGATATCGACATTTACTTCGCTACTTTTGCTAAATCAATGGCCGGTTTCGGAGCATTTGTGGCAGGTGAAAAAGACTTGATTCAGTATTTAAAATATAATATGCGTTCACAGGTTTTTGCCAAGTCTTTGACTATGCCGATGGTAGAAGGTGCCTTGAAACGCTTGGAATTACTTCGTAAAAGTCCCGAATTGAAAGACAAGCTATGGAAAGTAGCCACTTCTTTACAAAAAGGATTGAGAGAAGCCGGGTTTGATTTAGGCACTACGGACACGGCAATTACGCCTGTTTACTTAAAAGGAAGTGTTCCGGAAGCTATGGTAATGGTGAAAGATCTCCGTGAGAAATATAATATTTTTACTTCCATTGTGATTTATCCGGTGATACCCAAAGGAATGATTTTATTAAGATTAATTCCCACCGCAGTCCATACACAAGAAGACATTGACGAAACTGTTAAAGCATTCTCGGCAATTCGTGAAAAATTGGAATCCGGTGTATATAAAAGAATCGGAGATGAATTTATGAAACGAATGAGAGGTTAATTCCATTAAATATACATATTTATATATAAAGGCTATCGTGAAGTTCGATAGCCTTTCTTATTTATAATTATAAAGAATTTTCTATTCCTTATAAAAAGCAATGACTTCTTTTTCTCCGGCTTTTTTATATCCACGAAACATTCCTTCGGTATTGAAATACCAAGAGATAGTTCCCTCTTTATCCAAGCCGATCATACCGCCGTCACCACCTAAGTCCTCCACTTGTTGAATAGCGGATTTTTGTGCTTCTTTCAAGCTATAATTTTTATACCTCATTAATTCCGAAGCTTCATGAGCAGCCATGGTACGAATAAAATATTCACCGGTTCCCGTACAGGAAATTCCGCAGGTTTGATTACTGGCATAGGTGCCGGCTCCAATAATGGGAGAATCGCCGATACGCCCGTATTTTTTATTCATTAGTCCACCGGTGGATGTTCCGGCAGCAATATTTCCTTCCTTGTCTAAGGCCACGCAACCTACCGTTCCGTATTTGTGATCGTCAATGATATTCTCCAAAGGTGAAGGAGTATTGAGTAAAGCGGTTTTCTTCCCTTGCATTTTTTCCAATTGTTTTTTTCGCTTTTCAATAATAAAATAACTGTTTTCTTTCATTTCCAATCCGAATTGTTTTAGGTATTGTTCCGCTCCCTCACCACAGAGTAACACATGTTTGCTACTGTCCATTACTATTCGAGCTGCGGAAATAGGATTTTTAATATGATGCACACCGGCTACTGCTCCGGCATTTAATGTTTTCCCGTCCATAATGCTGGCATCCATTTCCACTTGCCCCAGATTGTTTAATACAGCACCTTTTCCGGCATTAAACAAAGGGGAGTTTTCCAACACATTGATTGTCTTTTCTACGGCATCGACAGCACTTCCGCCATTTTCAAGGATTTTGTAACCTGTATTGATGGCTTCGGACATTTTTTCCCGATAAGCTTTTTCTTTTTCGGGAGATAGATTTTTGATATAACCGGCACCTCCGTGAATGACAATGGCATAAGCGGGTTTTACTGGTTTAGTTTGCGTTTGTAAATCAGTAGTTTGTGTTTGTTTTGCGGTTTGATTTTGTTTGCAGGCGGTAAAGCTAAACAGAATGAAGGCAAATAAGAGATAGATTTTTTTCATTTTATTTTGTATTTAGGGTTGATTTGACGAGTGTTTCGGTATCCGGATCAGGGATGATTTTCAAATTTTTTGTAGAGCGGAGAGGAATATCAAAAGTATTATTTTCTTTATTGATTTTTAGTTTTAATTTTTTATAGTCTTTGTCGGAAGTTATCAAGAGAGGAAAATCCAATTGATAAAGCTCGCCTTTTTGTTGAATATGGAGTACTATTTTCTTGTTTTTTATGGCATAAGAAATTTTTATTTCGGGGATTCCTGCTTTATATAGCCACTGATTAAAAAATCTTTTTAAATCCATGTTTGAAATTTTTTCGGCCAGCTGGATGAAATCTTCGGTTGAGGCATTTTTATTTCTATATTTTCCATAAAACTCTCGCAGAAGGGCAAAAAATGCTTTATCACCTATTTCATTTCTTAACATATGTAAAACCCAGGCTCCCTTTTCATACGAATTGGGATTGAGCAATTTCATCAAATTTTCTTTTTCTTCATAAACAACAGGTTGATGGATAAACTGATTGTAACGAAGGATTTTGTTACGCTCCATTTTCATTCTTTCTTGCAACTTTTTCTTTCCGTAGGTATGTTCCAAATATAAGTCGGTTAAATAAGTGGCAAAGCCTTCACTCAGCCAGATATCTTTCCAGTTTTTTTCAGTTACGGAATTACCAAACCATTGATGAGCTATTTCATGGGCAATAAGATTTTCTACTTTTGCATTTC
Organism: Flavobacteriales bacterium; assembly: GCA_027061855.1. GTDB lineage: Bacteria > Bacteroidota > Bacteroidia > Flavobacteriales > Flavobacteriaceae > JALSPZ01. The sequence continues at coordinate 558 of JAMOVT010000063.1, read as the reverse complement.
CATCCACCGAATTTTCATAATAAAAAATATTTCCTGCATTTTCCATTCCGCCAAAACGGGTTTTGGATTGCACATTGGCCAGTTTGGAGTAGGAATAAGGTCCGATTAAACTATCATAATATTTTAAAATTTTCATAGAAACAGCATAGTCGTCGAGTCCGTTTACGGGAGCATCTTTATAAATCCATCCCGAAACCGGAATATTGTGATACATACCGTAGTTTTTTATATGGAATGGAGTTGCTCCGAATACCATTACTTTTGTAGCTAACGGAACATCGGTTTGGTAAAGCCAAGTAATGGAATGTTCATTTCTGACCCGTTGGAGGAATTTTCCCGAAGCTATTACATCCATGTCTTTTGGTGCGATTATTTCAAATGAAACCAAGGCTTTGTCCGACGGATGATCCACTACAGGTAACCACTGATGCGCACGATTGGGCCAATTATCTCCAAAGAAACTTTTTTTTCCGTATTTGTTTTTAGAAATAATCAAACCGTCGGCGGGAATACCGGTATAATCAATTTCCATGCTTACAGTGTCTTTTTTATACAAAG
>JAMOVT010000062.1 GCA_027061855.1 Flavobacteriales bacterium | reverse complement strand
GAAGCTGAATCAAGGAAAAATAATTTTTAAAGACGGTTTGGATAAAAAAATCCTGATTTATCAAAATTTCAAATACCCTTCAAAAAACGGGGAATATATCAGTGAGATTTATGATACAAATATTAAAAATCCTGGATTTGTATCCCTTTCGGCTTATACATTGGATATGAATGATAAAATCCGACTTTTTTATAAATATTTTGATGGAGAAAAATGGACGGATTGGATTGAATTGCCCAAGGATACACATTTTGTCAATCACAAACGAAATGTTTTCGGTTTGGCAACAATTAATTCCGATATAAACAAAATTCAATTTAAAACCAATTTACCTCCGCAATCGGAAGTGGTTTTTAATTTTTTCATTCCAAAACAATCATGATGAAAACAAAACTATTCAGTCTGCTAACTTTTTTATTTTCTTTTATATCCCTTACGGCACAAACAGCGACTTGTTCTCAGCCCTCCTATTGTGACAGGGATTGTTGGGCGCCGGGAGGAGTTTGTCCACCGGATGCTACTCCGGTCTACACAGATGTGGAATTTATTATTGTGCATCACTCGGCTGCAAATTATTCAGCTGGAACCGATTATAAAGCAGTAGTAAGAAGTTATTGGGATTACCATGTAAATACACATGGGTGGGATGATATAGGATACAATTGGCTGGTCGATCCAAATGGAATAATTTATGAAGGTCGTGGAAAAGATACTCAGGGAGCGCATTTCAGCGGGGCCAATTCCAATACTATGGGTGTTTGTGTGATTGGAGATTATATGACGGCTACACCTACTTCCGTTTCCATTGAAAAATTGGAAGACCTGATAGCTTGGGAAGCTACACGAAAAGAGATAGATGTATTGACTACCGGATATCATGCTGCTTCCGGCTTAACTATTTACCATGTTTCCGGGCACAGGGATGGACCTGGGACAACAGATTGCCCGGGCAACAATCTTTATGCTCTTCTTCCTACAATCCGCGAAGATGTCAGTCAGTATCCATGCTATAAAGGGGAAGATGAAGGTCCTCCCAATGACCTTTGCGAAAATGCCTTTTCCATCACCAGTAAGGAAAATGAAACTTTTGATATCGGAAGTGTTGACAAGGCACATGCCGAATCATTGCCGGCTGCATCTTGTGATGATTTTTCCACTCCCGCTTTACTGGATGTATTTTTTAAATTTAAAGCGGTGGAAGATACTCATCAAATCAAAGTAGTTCCATATGGAGATATGGATCCGGTAATCTCGGTATATCAAGGAACTAATTGTGATGATTTAACCGAAATTTTCTGTTCTGATTCAGGCGGTGGTGCAGGTGAAACGGAAACACTTTTATTATCGGGACTCCAACCCGATGAAGAATATTTGATCCGGATTTATGATTACGGAGAAGAATTGCCTGAAAATCCCTATTTTAAAATAGCCGTTACACACGGTACTTTATCTGTGGAGTCTCCTTTTGAAAATAATTTTATTTTGTTTCCTAATCCGGCTGATAACATCTTGAAAATAAAGTCTTTATCTGATGAAATATCACGATATGAAATTTATTCCATGAATGGAACCTTATTAAAACAAGCCGACGAAATTGATAATTTAGAAAAGGCAATAGATATTTCTTCTCTCTCTCAAGGTATCTATTTTATCAGCGTTCAAAATAATAAAGGGGAAATAATTGTACGTAAATTTATCAAGAATTAATTGGCTTTTTTCTCTTTATTTCAAGATATTTGTAACCCATTTTGATTTTTAATTACATGAAAAAGAATATGATTTTTATACTTTACATTTTGGCTTTATGGCAAATAAATGCCCAAGAAATTCCTCCCTTATATGCAGGGCCCAACCAAATTAAATGGGTGGATAGCATTTATAATACTCTAAGCCTGGATGAAAAAATCGGGCAATTATTTATGCCTTATGTCTCTTCGGATGTTTCGGAAAAGAATAAAAAACATATTTTACATTTGATAAATGACTTGAAAGTAGGAAATTTTTTCTTTCTCAAAGGCCATCCTTCCGATGAAAAATACCTCAATACCTTTATTCAAGCAAATTCTTCCATTCCTGCTATTACTGCTATTGATGCCGAATGGGGATTGGCAATGCGTTTGGATTCCACGGCAAAATTTCCTTGGAATATGACCTTGGGCGCTATAAAAAAGGATTCTATTATCTATCAAATCGGGAAAGAAATCGGAAAAGATTGTAAGAGTATCGGTTTTAGTATGAATTTTTCACCGGTCTTGGATATAAACACAAATCCCGATAATCCCATTATCGGCAATCGTTCTTTTGGAGAGGACAAGAAAAATGTGGCAGAAAAAGGAGCCCTGATGATGAAGGCTTTGCAAAATGAAAACCTTTTGACTACGGCCAAACATTTTCCCGGGCACGGAGATACCAGTCAAGATTCTCACAAAACCCTCCCTTCCGTTCATTTTTCTTATGATAGAATATGGGAGGTAGAACTCTATCCTTACAGAAAACTTATTCCCCAAGGTTTAACGGGAATTATGGTGGCACATTTAAAAGTTCCCGCATTGGATTTTATGGATCTTCCCACTACTTTATCCTCGCAAGTAGTGACCGGTTTGTTAAAAAAGAAATTGGAATACAAAGGTTTGATTATTACCGATGCCATGAACATGAAAGGGGTGGCTGACTTTGCCGAATCGGGGAAAGCGGATTTATATGCTTTTCTTGCAGGCAATGATGTTTTGTTGGGGACCATAGAAATGGAAAAAGCTGTTAAAGATTTTAAAAAGGCTTATGAAGAAGGAATTATATCCGAAGATCGTTTGTCTCATTCGGTAAAAAAAATACTCAAAGCAAAGTATTGGGCCGGATTGCCGGACTGGAGCCCTACATTTAACAATGAGTATATCCCTAATCACCGTGACAGCGTCTTGAATATGCAGGCTTATGAACAAGCGATTACTTTGATAAAAAACAATAAAAATATTCTTCCCGTAAAGGATATAACAAAAAAAATTGCTTATGTTCCGATGGGAGACGGGAGTTATAAAACTTTTTATGATTACCTGAATAAATATACGCAGGTAGATTTGGTTTCAATCAATAAATCCAATGATATCAAAAAATTAAAGAATTATGATTTGGTTATAGTCGGTTGGCACAAAGATACTTCCACTCCTTGGAAGTCTTTTAAATTTTCTCCCGATGAAATAAATCTATTGAAACAAATAACTGCTTATAAGCCGGTAATTCTAGATGTATTTACCACTCCTTATGCCCTGGTGAATGTAATTGATAAAATCACCCCCGAAGCAGTAATAATTTCTTATGAGAATAATTTCTATACACAAATGCTTTCTCCTCAGATGATTTTTGGTGCTTTGCCATTTAAAGGAATGTTGCCGGTAAGTATTAATTCGCAATACCGCGTTCATAAAAGTATTCAAACAAGGCCGCTGAAACGTTTGTCCTACGGATATCCGGAGCAGGTAGGCATCGACTCAAAAAAATTAAAAAGAGTCGATTCCTTGATGCAATTTATGATCGATACCATGGCGGCTCCAGGCGGAGTGGTTTTGGCAGCGAGAAACGGTAAAGTGTTTTTTGAGAAAGCTTACGGATATCAGACTTATGATAAGAAAAGAAAAGTAATGCCGGATGATATTTATGATTTGGCTTCGGTAACAAAAGTGATTGGAGCTACGACTTTAATGATGAAAGCTTATGATGAAGGAATGTTTAAACTGACAGATCATTTGGGAGATTTGATGCCCTTGCTAAAAGGTACCAATAAAGATACGATAACCGTGATTGAAGCACTTTCTCATTACGGGAAAATACGTGCATGGATTCCGTTTTATATGTTGACCATAGATGAAAAAAACAAGAAACCTTCTTGGAAATATTATCGCCGTAAGCCAAGCTCCAAATTCAATATAAAAATTACCGATAATCTTTATTTGAAAAATGATTATTTGACCAAAATTTGGGATACGATAGCCACAACACCTCAATATGAAAAATTAAAATATGTATACAGCGGTTTGCCCTTTTATCTATTTAAAAAATATATAGAAGACAGTAAAGGAGTACCAATGGACAAACTGCTCGATTCTGTTTTTTATCATCCTTTGGGAGCAAATACGGTTACTTTTAATCCCTTAAATAAATTTCCTGCCTCTCGAATTGCTCCGACAGAGATAGATGACTATTGGCGTTTTAAAACTTTGAGAGGCATCGTGCACGATATGGGAGCGGCAATGCTCAACGGAGTGAGTGGTAATGCCGGACTGTTTGGCAATGCCAATGATTTGGCAAAAATCATGCAAATGCATCTCAATAAAGGTTATTACGGAGGCAAAAGATATATTTCCGATTCAACGGAGGCGGTCTTTAATCACCGGTATTTTGCCAAAGACAGTGTGAGGCGTGGTTTAGGTTGGGATAAACCGCAATTTAAAGGGAAGCCGGGCCCTACTTTTGAAGAAATTTCTCCCAAAAGCTTCGGGCATCAAGGCTTTACGGGGACAATGGTGTGGGCAGATCCCGAAGAGCAAATTGTCTATATATTCTTATCCAACCGGACCTATCCTACAATGGAAAATAAATTGCTCTATGAATTAAATATACGGAGTGAAGTGCAACGTCGTATTTATGAAGCAATCATAAATCCTAAACATGATTACAGTAACCGAAGTAAACTGAATCCATACGAAAAATGGAAACCCATAAAAGATTCTGTAAAGCTAAGTAAGTAATAAGTAATATGAATGATAGAGAAAGATACATTGCCTATTTGGAGCAATTTGTTACGGAAAATCGTAAAAAAATATTTCACGATATTTTGGAAAAGCGGACACGTCATTTTACAGTGGTTTTAGAAGATCTATATCAAATGCATAATGTCAGTGCTGTGATTAGAAGTTGTGATGTTTTCGGATTGCAAGATGTACATATCATTCAAAAAAAATACGATCCTAAACTTTCTCATGCCATTGCCAAAGGAGCAGAAAAATGGCTTGATATTTACCGGCATAAAGAGACTACGCAAACCATCAATGAATTGAAAGAAAAAGGATATCAGATTGTGGCCACCACTCCGCATACCGACGATGTTTTATTGTCTGAATTTGATGTCTCAAAACCTTCGGCTTTCTTTTTTGGAGTGGAAAAAGACGGCTTGTCCGATATTGTTTTACAAGAAGCTGATGTATTTATGAAAATTCCGATGTATGGTTTTACCGAAAGCCTAAATATTAGTGTGGCAGCTGCTTTGATAATGTATGAAACCACAGAGAAATTGAGAAAATCGGATGTGAAATGGAAGTTGTCAGAAGATGAAAAAAGAGAGATCTATCAAACCTGGTTGGAGAGAAGTATCAAGAGTATTGATTTGATTAAGAAAAAATATTTTGAAGAGCAAAAATGAAATTTTAACTTTTATTTATCATAAAATAAGCAATAATTTTTGTTTAAAATCATTATATTTATAGACCTAAAAACATTACAATGCCCAGAGCTTACTATACTTATACACTCACAATCTTAGAAAAAGTAAGTTTTGATCCGCAATTATTCAAAAAAGAATTGGAAAAAGCCTATCAATCTTTTCTGCCTCATGAGAAAAGAGAGTTGAAATTATGGTTGAATTCTTTTCTTATTAAACATCCCGAATTAAAAAAATCTTTGAGCAATATGTCTCATTTTGAAGGTCAAGACTTACTAAATGCAATTTAAAAACGGGGCTTGAAGGCCCCGTTTATTTTTATTTGGTTGCTTTGTTTTTTAAATATTCATGCATCAAACGCACTCCGAAACCGGTTCCTCCTTTTCCTTTATAATCTTGTTTTGATTCCAAAAAGGCAGGTCCTGCAATATCAATATGAATATAGGGTTGTTTGGCAAAATGTTCCAAAAATTTTCCGGCGGTAATCATTCCGGCATTTCCTCCACCTATATTTTTTAAATCGGCAATATCGGATTTCATTTCCTCTTTCCACTCATCCCAAAAAGGGAATTCTACTACGCGTTCATGAGTTTTCTTTCCGGCTTTTTCTATTTCTTTGAAGTAGGATTTATCGGCATTTCCCATTATAATTGCTGCTTTATCACCTATGGCTCTCACAGCAGCACCGGTCAAAGTGGCAGCGTCAATGATTACTTCGGGTTTGAATTTGTCTGCATAAGCAATGGCATCGGCAAGGATCATTCGGCCTTCGGCATCCGTATTTAATACTTCTACTGTAGTCCCGTCATACATTTTCACAATATCTCCGGGAGCATAAGCATTCTTGCCCGGACGGTTATCCGTAGAAGGAATCAAAGCAACTACATATAAAGGCACTTTGTTTTTTGCCAAGGCCTCCATTGTGGCAGCCATCATAGCGGCTCCTCCCATATCACTTTTCATGGAATCCATAGAGTGGGGAGTCGGTTTCAAACTTAATCCGCCGGTATCATAGACAACCCCTTTGCCGACCAAAACCACAGGCTTTTTGTTTTTGGCGTTTTTGGGTTTCCATTCGATGATGGTAAAAGTAGGAGGAGTAACAGAACCTTGATTCACTGCTAAGAGTCCTCCCATTCCCAATTTTTCAATTTCTTTTTTATTGAGAACTTTTACTTTTAATCCGGCTTTTTCGCCTTTTTTCTTTATTTCTTTGGCAAGTTGAACGGAATCCAAATATGAAACAGGTTCATTTACCAAATCTCTTGCCCACAAAGTAGAGTCAAGGACATTTTTCAGCTCTTCAATTTCTTTTTGACTTAAACCTTCAACTTGTAATTCCTTGATTTTATTTTTTTTCTTCTTTTTGTCTTTGAAATATTTCAAAAATTGATAGTTGCCTAAATAAAAACCTTCAATAAAATTTTTCAGTGCTTCTTTATCCGCTCCGGTAACAGCCAAGTCTTTTTCGTTTTTGGCCATTTCGAGGATCTCAAAGGCTTTTTTTCTTAGCTCTTCGCCTTTGACTTTATTTGTATTTACTACAAACATCAAGTGCTTTGGAGTTTTGATATATTGAAAGGGCTCCTTTTCAAATTTATCCTTCAAAAACTCTACCGGTTTTTCGCAAGGCAAGCGATCGATATCCTTTTTGGTCTTGGCTAATACTACAACATGATCAGCTTGTTGAAGTTGATCTTTATTTATTTGTTTGATTTTCATGTTTTTATTTTTTATAATTCTCTAATTAAAATAATATAGGTGGGAAAGTGGTCACTGTAACCGCCGATAAATTGTCCTCCGACCAAGGTCCTTTTCGGATAGCCTTTATAACGTCCTTTTCTGTTTTTCATAAATTCTTTGCTGTAAATACCGGCTTTCCATAAATGGAAATTTTTAGGATTGGAGTCATCTAATAAACTCGGTGTGATAATGATTTGATCAAACAAATTCCAGCTATCGCGATAGGCCAGTGTTCCGATTCCGCGATTATAAAAATTTTCCATAGTATTGTAATATCTGTTTTGAGACAAAGCAGTTGCTTTTTTGGCAGTGGTTTGAAAAACATTTTTCACACTGGGGCTGGCGGGATCATCGTTCAAGTCACCCATTAAAATGATTTTTGCATTAGGCTCAATTTTCCGGATAGAGTCCATTATTTTTTTACTTAATTCGGCTGCTTTTACTCGCTTAGGCAAACTTCGTTGTTCTCCTCCTCTTCGTGAAGGCCAGTGATCGACTATTACATGAATTTTTTCTCCGTCAAGCATTCCGGTAACCAGTAATTGATCACGTGTATAAATACGTTGACGGGTATCATTATCATATATGTATAACGGATATTTTTTAAAATTAACCGGCTTGAAAAAATCTTTTTTGTATAATAAAGCTACATCAATTCCTCTTCTGTCGGGAGAGTCAAAATGTATGATACCGTAATTTTCCTTTTTTAAATCCCCGGTTTGAATAAGGTCTTCCAAAACTTGACGGTTTTCAACTTCCGCTACTCCGATAATAGCAGGGGCGGTCTTGGTTTCTTTTCTTCCGATATCGGAAATTACTACGGATAAGTTTTGCAGTTTCTTTTTGTATTTTTCAGAAGTCCAGTTATCCCGGCCTTTGGGAGTAAAATCTTCATCACGTTTTTTGGGATCATCGATAGTATCAAACAGATTTTCCAAATTATAAAAGGCTATGGTACGTGCCAATACTTTTTTTGTGGTTTGTGATTTGTTTTGCGTTTCTGTAGTAGAAAGCTGTTTAGGGCTAGAGCAATGATATAAACTGAATATCAATGCCAAAAATAATATTTTTTTCATGGATGTAATTTAAATGTAAATTTATGAGTAAAGTCAAAGCAAAGATAAAAAAAAAACGTAATTTTGTGGGTAAATCAAAGAAAAGATAATCTATGAAAAAATTATTATCAATCACTCTTTTCCTATTATTTGGTTTGACTTTTGCGCAAACCGGATTAAAAGGAAAAGTGGTAGACGGAAATAGTGGAACTCCTTTGGAAGGAGTCACCATAATGATTAAAAATGCAGGGGCGAAAGCCGCCACAAATACAAAAGGAGAATTTGTGATTCTAAATTTAATACCCGAAGAAACTGAGATTATTCTCGAAAAATCGGGTTATGAGACGCAATATCTTCCTGTAATAATTGTGAAAGGAAAAACCAATGACCTGGGAAATTTGGTTTTATACCCTGACGAAACAAAAGAAGAAGAACAAGGAGTAATTACCTTGACTTCCGATGACTTAACCGATGATGAAACCGGCACAAACAATAGTAGCATTGCCGGAATATTGCAGTCTTCAAAAGATGTATATCAACGGGCGGTAGCCTATAATTTCGGGCAAGTTTGGTTTAAAGCCAGAGGATATGATTCATCTCTCGGTGAAATACTATTTAATGGTATCCCGATGAACGATATTTCTAACGGGCGTCCGCAATGGAGTGAATGGGGAGGTTTGAATGACGTATTGAGAAATCAAGAATTTACCTATGGATTAAAACCTTCCGAACAAAGTTTTGGGGGAGCTTTGGGTGTGACAAACTTTATTACTCGTGCCTCTCAAATGCGTTCAGGAGGAAGAATTTCTTACGCTTCTACCAATTCCAATTATACACGCCGCCTTATGGTTTCTTATAATACAGGTTTATTGCCAAATGGTTGGGCAGTGAGTGTTCTTGGATCTCGTAGAGCGGCACAAGAAGGATATGTAGAAGGAACTACCTATAATGCATGGAGTGGTTTTTTGGCAATTGAGAAAAAATTGAACGCCAAACACAGTTTGAACCTAACCGCTTTTTATACACCAAATCGAAGAGGAAAGAATTCTCCTAATACGCAAGAGGTATATGATATAGGAGGATTAAAATATAATTCCTA
>JAMOVT010000061.1 GCA_027061855.1 Flavobacteriales bacterium | reverse complement strand
ACGCCTCCAAATTAGCCAATATTGACGATGCCTTTTCAGCTTTAAACACAACCGAACTCACCCGACTTGACCAAGCCATAATAAACAGCACCGGCAGCATACACACCGAATTTGGCGAACTGCTCGTAAAACTCTCCGAAGGCAATACCCAAATATTGGCTCAAATAGCCGGTAGTTCTTGGGAACAAAAACTCACAAAACTTACCACCGACCTTGCCAATGCACCGCCCTTTAAAACCCGGTTGCTACAAAAACCCGAGCTTGTTGAGGTGTGGGGAATTGTAAGCCATAGAGGTTATCAAATTAGAAGAAATGCAGATGCTTTAGAATCTTTATCTACTTTAAGAAAAAATACAAAATTATCATCAAAGTTGCCAGGAAAAACTCAGGAAGAAATAGATCTTATATTAGGCAATATGAAAGGATGGGCTGGTGCATCATACAAACAAGTGTGCGATAAAGTAAACGAACTGGTAGATTATTTGCCGGATAACGTGAGCGGATTTGAAAAATATCTGGGTTCAGCCGGCTTTGGAAACGGCAACAATTACACCAACCGCCACTCGTGGGTACAGCTCGAAAGGTTATTGGAAAACAAAAGCATTATTTCACAAGCCGATGAAATTGTTTTTGAAAGAATGTTAAACCACGGTAATGGCAATTCTGTTACAGATGTTTGGATGATTATTGCAAGTGAAAAATTTGAAATCGAAACCAAAGCGGGAATTAAGTTTTTTGAGAACGTTAGCGGAAGTAATTTTGAAGTACAGAGTTTTAATTCGCTTAATGAAGTAACAAAACTCGAAAACTATAAAGTATTTTTAAACCCAAACAAACGCAATGAACTACTACAAGCTTTGCAAAAGTATAGAGATAACCCTGCTGCACCCGATGCGCAAGCTTTTATATCGGCAAGAAATAAAGTGATTAACGCTTGGGAGAATGGAGGTGTGTTTTCTAATTCGAATATTAGAAGTAAATTTAGCACTTATTGGAATAACGTAAATATTAGCAATGATGTTAAATTCAAAAATTTGTTAAAAAACAACGATGATTGGTTTGAAGAAATATTTATTAAAAACTTTAAAAACATAGAATAATGAAACATATATCAACCGTAAAAAATGTATCTCTGATTAATTTATCTGATCGTGGTGTGATTTGTTCTATTAAGAAAAATCCTGAAAAAAAGATAATTAGTGATGGAGATGGTATCTATCTGATAAATGATAAAAACATACAGGAGATAGTTAATGAAAAAATTACTGTTTTTAAACCGTTTAATAAAGGAATACTTTATAATACAATGCCTGAAATGGAAACCCAATTAAAATTCTATGATTTTAATAAAATTATTACCCTTACGGAAGATCCTTATTATTTTGATCCATTAAGCAACAGATATAGCGGCGGTATTTTACTTTCTAATTTTGATAAAGAAGGAAAAGAGCATTATTATTTTATGGATTATGAATTTAATATAAAAGAACTTCCTGATTTTTATCAAATAAAAATTAAAGATAAATATATTCAATATTCAAAAAAAGGATCTATAAAAGCATTTCAGGATAAAACTTTTTCAATAGTCTGGCAAACCGACATACGACAATTCGGCAAATACATATTCAGGGATAGAAAAACCGGCGAGATATTAGCTGAAAGAGACAATGAAATACAACACGCCCCTTTGGCTTATAATAATCTGTTGATTGTTCCTTTAATAGGAGGTCAATTGGTGGCACTTGATATAGAAACAGGAGAAAAAGTATGGATGTATGAAGGAGAGCGAATATTTGGCAGGTATGAGTTATATGAAAACCGAATTTATAGAAATAGTGGTAATTCAATACAAGAAATAAGTGTTGATAACGGTAAATTAATAAAGGATAAAAAATTTAAGGATGATCCATTAATTTCAAATTATAATGCAACAGGAGAGTTTTTAGTTAACAGAAATGTAATAGTATTAAAAGATTCACCTGCAAAAATAGTAGTTTTAAATCGTGAAACCTTTGAAGTGATGGATTATATCAAAATGGACGCACGTTTAGGAAGCTTAAAAAATAATCTTGTTTGGCATAATAACCATTTGTATGTTTTGGATATATCAAATAACTTATACATTTTTGAGAAAGAAGAAAATAATATCCAAACATAAGTAAAATAGTAAATAACCCGCTACCGCGCGAATCCTTTCGCGTGGTAGAATAATAAAGAAAAATGAAGAAAAAACATAACATAAGATAACCAAAAACAATAA
>JAMOVT010000060.1 GCA_027061855.1 Flavobacteriales bacterium | reverse complement strand
GAGCCGGAATAATGCATTATCAAGCAAGTCCGGTTTTGGAGGTTTTTTATCAAGGAGAAGACCTGATTACAGGTCCCGTGCCATTGAGAAATTCTTGGATTGAAAAACAGAATTTACCTTATCTATCAACCGGTTTCAAAGCAGGAAAATCCTTCCGCGAAAGATTTCGTATTTTTATAAAGGCAGAGTATTTTACTGCTTTAAAGGATTTGGAATTTCAAGAAACTTATTACAATCCGGCGGATGTCGATCAAAACGGGCAAATCGATATAAGAGATGTGAGGTATTTTACAATTGAGGAATTCAAACAGAACAAAATAAGAAAATTAAAACCCACGATGTTTCATTTGGGGCTGGGAATCAGTTATGAAATTCCTCTAAAAAAGAAATGGAGTAAAAAGAAGGCAAATACATCCGGTAATTCGGAAGAGGAAGAGGAAGAAGAAGAAGAAGATCGACAAAATATACAGCCGCGGTATTGGTGTCCGGCCATTGAAGATATGTTTGAATCGTACACTTTTATATTGCCGCAATCAAAAAACTATACGGATACTTTTAGTTATCTGATTGATAAAAAAAGAAAATTCGGTTCTTATAAATTTGAAAAGAGAATAGTGGAAAAAAATTGGAAAGGCGAATTGCCTCAAATTATTTTAAAAAACAAAAAATTTGATGTTCCCGGTTTTATTAAAGCCAAACATCACCCTTTAAACGGATTTATAGAAATCAATATGCCTGATAAAATCCGCCCTGATTCCTATATCGTATATGAAGTTTATCCTGTTCTCGACGGAAAAATTTGCGGAGATTGCACGCCTTTGCGTATCGAACTTTATTATTCAAACGAGCAAACCGAAAATGCCATAAGACAAAGAGAAATAAATATCAGGGCTTCCCGCCAAAGAACCTCTTCGCAGGGAATGAAAAACGGAGGAATCAGGGCACGTGCGGTTAGAACACGAGCAGCGCGGATAAGAAGTATAAGGGAAAGACAAGTGCGTCAAATTTCCGAAAGACACGGAGCGCAACAAAAAATTGTAGGCTATGATGACGGAACGGGCTGGAAAAAAGGACAGCCTTCAAACTGGAAAGAAATAAAGGCTTTCCGGCAAAGAATAAAAGAAAAAAAATAAACAAAAAGCGGCCTCATAAAGCCGCTTTTTTGTTTCCGGAGGGGAGTAATATATTTATTTTATCATTGGACCGGCTGATTTCCTTTTAAGGTTTACAGCCTTAGGATCTACTACTTTTCCTTTGATTTTTAAAATCACCACGGGATTTTTTGCATTGGAATAAACGGTGATTTGTTTTCTGAAAGGTCCTACTCTTTTGGTGTCATATTTAACCACTATTTTTCCGCTTTCTCCCGGCATAATGGGTTTTGTGGGTTTGCTGGGAACCGTACATCCGCAGGATGATTTTACTCTATTTATAATTAACGGAGCATTACCGGTATTCGTAAATTCAAAAACACGGGTTCCGTCTTCTCCTTTTTTAATTTCTCCGTAATTAATTTCAGTTTGTTTAAACTCGATCACCGCTTTCTTTTCTTGGGAAAATCCGGCAAAAGAAAAAAGTAAAAGAGAAAAAAGTAATAATTTTTTCATTTTATTTAATTTTTAAGTTTTTTTCAGTTGATAAATCAAATTTATAATATTTTTCAATTCCTCAAAGAAATAAAGTATATTTTTATTCTATAAGTAAATAAAATCCGATTATTAAATTTTATATGCCTTTAAAATCGGGCTTTTTTCAGAAAAATAAATTAAATTTGCAACCTGATATAAACAAAGAGTATGCCATAAAAATTTGGCATTCAGCAGACTAATTAAATGCATAATGAGCTTATGAATATTCCGACAAAATATAATCCCGCAGAAGTAGAAGACAAATGGTATGATTACTGGATGAAAAACGATTATTTTCATTCCGAACCCGATGAAAGAGAACCTTATACGATTGTGATTCCTCCGCCCAATGTTACCGGTGTTTTGCATATGGGACATATGCTTAACAATACTTTGCAAGATGTTTTAACCCGTAGAATGCGAATGAAAGGATACAATGCCTGCTGGGTGCCGGGGACCGATCACGCTTCGATAGCTACCGAAGCAAAAGTGGTGGCAAAACTCAAAAAAGAAGGGATTTCAAAGGAAGATTTGAGCCGGGAAGAATTTTTGGAGCATGCTTGGGACTGGACGCATAAACACGGAGGAATTATCCTTGAACAACTCAAAAAATTAGGCGCTTCTTGCGATTGGAAACG
>JAMOVT010000059.1 GCA_027061855.1 Flavobacteriales bacterium | reverse complement strand
ATTATTAAAAGAGATATCAAGCGGATTTCATAATACAAATAAAAGCTTTAAATCTTTTAAAAATTTTACTTAAACTTTTCTTTATATATTCGTTGCCATAAACTTTAATTAATCGTGCTTCATAAAAGACGGCTTTTTTTCTTATTGCTCATTTTTGTCTTCTCCCGGTGTGAGAAGCAAAATTTTTATCATGACTATCTTCATTTTGAGCAAGAAGCCAACAATATCAAAGTGCATCAAATGCACCGGTTGGACAGTTTACTTCAACTTTCCGGCCTTTCCCAGGCACAAAAAGCGGCTGTTTTAATGAGAAAAGGCCAATTATTATCCCTTAAAGAGGAAGATAATGAAGCCGTAAAACAATTTCTAAGTGCCTCAAAGGTTTTTAAAAATCACCGTCAAAGCCAACTTTTATCCAAAGTGTATTGGCATTTGGGAACCTCCTACTCTTTTCAAGGAAAAAAAGTAAAAGCCACGGATTATTTATTGGAAGCCTTGCGCTTAAATGAAAAATACAAAGATCCTAAACTGGAAGCCAATATTTATAATGCCCTCTCGCATGTTTATTATCAATACCAAGATTACGACAAGTCCATCGGATATCTTCAAAAGGCCATCGATATACTGAAAAAACAAAAAGACAGTGTAGAGCTTTCCACCAGTTATAATAATATAGCGGTTATTTATAAAAACATGGGAGAATATGACAAAGCAAAGGATTATAATTTGATTTCGTTGGAATATAATATCAAATTGAAAGACACTTTTGCCATAGCAAAATCCTATAATAATTTGGGCTTGATCAATGAAGAATTGGGTAATTTTATAGAGGCAAATGATTATTACAAAAAAGCCATTTATTTAAATGATAAAATAGGGAGTGCCAATACTTCATCCATTCAAAATCTCGGCAATCTTTTTGCCAAACAAAAAAAATATGAAGAAGCCGAAAATCAATATCTCACCGCATTAAATATTAATAACAAAACCGGTAATCTACCGAAACAAAAGAAAATTTATGATGCCCTGCTCGAACTTTCCATCTCTACCAATCAGTTAAACAAAGCATTGAAATGGCAACAAAAACGGGATTCCATCGAGCTTGCCTTGCATAATATTGAAAATCAAGAACGTTTGACATGGATCGAAGACCAATATAAATTGAAAACCAAAGAAAAAGAATTGGAAAATTTAAAATCCATCAATAAAAGAAATTATGTGATTTTATCTATCTTTTTACTTTTAATTCTTCTATTTGCGCTGTTTTGGATGCAAAAAAACAAAAATAAAAGCTTGCAAACCGAAAAGAAAAATATCGAATTACAGCAGAAAATCCTGCGTGCCCAAATGAATCCGCATTTTATTTTCAATGTGCTTTCTGCCATACAGCATTCGTTATTGGAAAACCAACCGGTTAAATCGGCTAAGTATTTATCAAAATTTGCCAAATTGATAAGACAGAATTTCGATTTCATTCAACAAAAAAACATCAGTCTCTCGGAAGAAATAGACAGCCTCAAAAATTATTTGAATACGCAACAGTTCCGGTTTAACGATAAATTCGATTACGATTTTATTGTCTCCGGAGTTCAAGTGGAAAATGAAAAAATTCCACCTTTATTATTGCAACCTTTTGTGGAAAATTCGATAGAACACGGGTTTAAAAACTTCAAAAAACAAGGAAAAATTATCATTAAAATTCAGAAAATAAACGACCGGCTTTGTTTTGAAATCAGTGATAACGGTCAAGGCTTTGATTATACTGCAAAAAAAACTAAATTGCATGCATTGGATATTTTTTTGAACCGGCTGAAAATCAGAGGCAAAAACGAAGAAGAAAGTTTTAAAGTAATATCCAATCAAAACGGCACAATCATTAAATTTTGTTTAAAAAATGATTAAAACCATAATCATAGAAGATGAGTTTCACGCTCAGAAATCTTTGCATAAAATGCTGGAATTTGTTTGTCCGGAAATACAAATAGTGGCCCTTGCCGAGGATATTGAAACAGGGAGTCTTGAAATAGAAAAACATCGCCCGGATTTGGTTTTTTTGGATATCCGGCTAAAAGACAAAAGCGCTTTTGATTTATTGGACAAAATGGATGATTTGGATTTCAAAATTATCTTTACTACCGCCTATAATCAACACGCTATCAAGGCTTTTAAATTTTCCACAATCGACTATCTATTAAAACCCATTGATCCGGACGAATTGAAAAAGGCCGTAGAAAAAGCCAAAAAAGAAATAAAAAGAAAACATGAATATGAAACTTTGCTCCGTCAGATTGAAACAAACCGGATGAAAGATAAAAAAATCATCCTTAAAACGGCTGAAATAAGGCATATACTCGATATCAATGATATTTTGTATTTAAAAGCCGAAGGGGCTTATACCTTGTTTGTAACCACCAACGAACGAATTATCATTTCCAAAAATTTAAAATTTTACCACCAAAAATTGGGAGAGAAATTTATACGTTGCCACCATTCCTATCTGGTCAATATCACGCATATTCAACACTTAACAAATGAAAGCAAAATAATTTTAAGCAATGAGGAATCCATTCCGGTTTCATCCCGAAAAAAAAATGAAATCATTCGGCTACTAAAATAATTTTTTACACTTATAAATTATATCCCTCACTTATAAACTCTTTTCTTTAATTCCCTGAAAAAAGGATAGGTTTGTGTGTTAAACACCCTATACAATGCATTTTAAGACCGCTTTTTTTTCTTTATTTTTTCTACTCTTTTTTCTTTCTCCGGCACAATCTCCCAACGATTTTGTTACCACTTGGAAAACCGATAATCCGGGAACTTCCAACGGTACTTCTATTACTATTCCTACTTTTGGAATCGGTTATAATTATGATGTGGATTGGAATAACGACGGTGTTTTCGATGAATTCGGATTAACGGGAGATATTACCCACGACTTTGGAACTGCCGGAACTTATACTATAAGAATAAAAGGTGAGTTTCCACAAATATATTTTAATAATTCCGGTGACAAAGACAAATTATTATCGATAGATCAATGGGGAAATCAACAATGGCGCAGTATGAACAGTTCTTTTTGGGGTTGTACAAATTTCACCATACAAGCTGCCGACACGCCCGATTTATCGGCTTGTACCAGCATGCTATATACTTTTAGAGGCGCCACCACTTTTAATCAAAATATCAATAATTGGGATGTGAGCAATATCTCCGATATGCAAGGAACTTTTAACAATGCTACCAATTTCAATCAGCCTTTAAATAATTGGGATACTTCCAATGTTACCAATTTTGATAATTTGTTTATTAATGCCACTGCTTTTAATCAAGATATTTCCGCTTGGAACACCGGCAAAGTCAATAGTATGTACGGTATGTTTAATAATGCCAGCAGTTTTAATCAACCGCTGAATACTTGGGATACTTCAAATGTAACCAATATGGGTTATATGTTTTACAAGGCAGGCAATTTTAATCAGCCCTTAAACAATTGGAACACTCCCAGTCTTACCAGAATGGAAAGTATGTTTAGAGATGCTATCGCTTTTAATCAAAATATCAATACTTGGAATGTCAGCAAAATAACCAGTATGAGGGAAGTTTTCTATGGAGCAACCCATTTCAATCAACCTTTAAATAACTGGGATACCTCCAATGTTACCAGAATGGATAATATGTTTCGAGGAGCCACCTCATTTAATCAAGATATTAATACTTGGGATGTAGGTAAAGTTACCAATATGACTTCCATGTTTTCACGGGCTACTAATTTCAATCAACCGCTTAATAATTGGGACACGAGTTCCGTTACCGACATCCGGGTGATGTTTTATCAAGCTTCGAGCTTTAATCAACCGCTTGATAATTGGATTTTATCCGGAGTAACGGATACGGATATGATGTTTCAAGATGCCGTGGCTTTTAATCAGGATTTAAGCAGTTGGGATATGAGTAATATTCAATACATCAACCAAATGCTCAGAGGGGCCACGAGTTTTGACCGGGATTTAAGCACTTGGAATATCGGGAATGTAGTAAACGCCAATCAATTTCTATTAGGAGCAAAACTTTCCTTGGATAATTACGATGCTTTGTTGATCGGTTGGCAAGCACAACCGCATCAATCCGGTGTGCCGTTCAGCGGCGGATATAGTACTTATTGTCAAGGTGAAGATGCCAGAAACGCTTTAATAGCCGATGGTTGGAGTATCAGTGACGGCGGATTGGATGATAGCTGTGTAGTTAGTTTAAGCCCGGATGATTTTGTAACCACTTGGAAAACCGATAATCTGGGAACTTCCGGTGATACTTCAATCACCATTCCTACTTTCGGAACAGGATACAATTATGATGTGGATTGGAATAACGACGGAGTTTTTGACGAATTCGGATTAACGGGAAATGTTACTCACGATTTTGGAACTGCCGGAACTTATACCATTAGAATACAAGGGGATTTTCCGCAAATATATTTTAATAATTCAGGAGATAAAGACAAATTTCTTTCCGTGGACCAATGGGGAAAACAGCAATGGCGCAGTATGGCCGAGGCTTTCTACGGATGTACGAATTTTACCGTTCAAGCTACCGATACGCCCGATTTATCGGTTTGTGCCAGCATGCAAAATACTTTTAGAGATGCCGTCAGTTTTAATCAAAATATCAATGATTGGGATGTGAGTAATATCACCCAAATGAACGGTACTTTTAATGGTGCCTATAATTTTAACCAGCCTTTGAATAATTGGGATACATCCAATGTAACCACTTTTAATTTTATGTTTAACGGTGCCTCTGCTTTTAATCAGGATCTTTCCGCTTGGAATACAAGCAAGGTAACCAATATGTATGCTATGTTTAAAGGCTGTACCAATTTTAATCAGCCTTTAAATACTTGGGATATTTCAAATGTAACTACCATAGCAGAAATGTTTAGCGGAGCTACAAATTTTAATCAGGCTTTGGACAATTGGAATACCGCGCAAACAACCAATATGTATTCCCTATTTAAAAATGCCACTACATTCAATCAAAATATAAACTCTTGGGACACGGGCAATGTTACGGATATGAGTGCTGCTTTTTCCGGAACAAGCGCCTTTAACCAACCTCTTGATAATTGGAATGTGTCGAATGTAAAAAAAATGAATTATATGTTTTCCGGTTCCGTTTTTAATCGGGATATCAGCAATTGGGATACCAGGAATGTAACCACAATGGAATATATGTTCAACTTTAATCTTGCCTTTAACCAAGCTATTGGAAATTGGAATGTATCCAGCTTAACGAACATTGCCTATATGTTTTACAATACCCCATTTAATCAAGATTTATCCAATTGGGACACGTCAAAAATATCCAATATGTTAAGAACATTTGCCAATTCCGATTTTGATCAAAATATCGGTTCGTGGAATATTAGCAGTCTGACTTATGCCGATAGAATGTTTGAAAACACCACCTTATCCGTCGAAAATTATGATGCATTATTAATCGGATGGCAAGCTCAAACTCACAATAATGATGTTCAATTTGGTGGTGGTAACAGTCAATATTGTCAAGGCGAAGATGCCAGAAACGCTTTAATAGCCGATGGTTGGATTATTTCCGATAATGGTTTGGCTCCTTCTTGTAGTGTTCCCGGTTGTACCCAATTATCAAGTCCTCCTGACGGAGAAACTAATGTTTCTATTTCCGCTTCTTTAAATTGGGACGCCGTGAATGATGCAACCGGTTATTATTTGACCGTCGGGACCACAAGCGGTGGAAATGATATATTGAATAACTTCGATGCAGGAAACACCACCACTTACACTCCGGCAACTGATTGGCAAGAAAACACGACTTACTATGTAACCGTTACTCCTTATAATAACGTAGGCACAGCAAGCAATTGCACCGAAACTAGCTTTACCACCGAAACATTGCCCACACCGCCCGAATGTACTTCATTAATCAGCCCCGCAGACGGCGAAACAAATGTATCGGTTTCCGCTTCGCTGACTTGGAACGCCGTGAATGATGCAACAGGTTATTATCTAACCGTCGGGACAACAAGCGGCGGAAATGATGTGTTGGATCATTACGACGTAGGAAATACCACCACTTATACGCCGGCAACCGATTGGCAGGAAAACACCACTTACTACGTAACGGTTACTCCTTATAACAATGTAGGGGCAGCAAGCAGTTGCACCGAAACCCATTTTACCACTGAAACTTTGCCCACCCCGCCCGAATGTACTACATTAACAAACCCCGCAGACGGTGAAACAAATGTTTCTATCAATGCTTCGCTGACTTGGAACGCTGTTAGTGATGCAACAGGATACTATTTGACTGTCGGGACATCAAGCGGGGGGAATGATGTATTGGATCATTACGATACAGGAAACACCACCACTTACACTCCAGCAACCAATTGGCAAGAAAACACTACTTATTACGTAACCGTAACTCCTTATAATAACGTAGGTACAGCAAGCAATTGTAATGAAACCCATTTTACCTCTGAAACTTTGCCCACACTGCCCGAATGTACTTCATTAATCAGCCCCGCAGACGGCGAAACAAATGTATCGGTTTCCGCTTCGCTGACTTGGAACGCCGTGAATGATGCAACAGGTTATTATCTAACCGTCGGGACAACAAGCGGCGGGAATGATGTATTGGATCATTACGACGTAGGAAATACTACCACTTATCCTCCGGCAACCAATTGGCAAGAAAACACAACTTATTACGTAACCGTTACGCCTTATAATAATGTAGGAACAGCAAGCAATTGCACCGAAACCCATTTTACCACCGAAATATTGCCCACACCGCCCGAATGTACTTCATTAACCAGTCCCGCAGACGGCGAAACAAATGTATCGGTTTCCGCTTCGCTTACTTGGGAAGCCGTGAATGATGCAACCGGTTATTATCTAACCGTCGGGACAACAAGCGGCGGGAATGATGTATTGGATCATTACGACGTAGGAAATACTACCACTTATCCTCCGGCAACCAATTGGCAAGAAAACACCACTTATTACGTAACCGTTACGCCTTATAACAATGCAGGAACAGCAAGCAATTGCACCGAAACCAGCTTTACCACCGAAACATTGCCCACACCGCCCGAATGTACTTCATTAACCAGTCCCGCAGACGGCGAAACCAATGTATCGGTTTCCGCTTCGCTTACTTGGAACGCCGTGAATGATGCAACAGGTTATTATCTAACCGTCGGGACAACAAGCGAGGGAAATGATGTATTGGATAACTTTGATGCAGGAAATAACACCACTTATACTCCGGCAACCAATTGGCAGGAAAACACGACTTATTATGTAACCATAACTCCTTATAATAACGTAGGAACAGCAAGCAATTGTAATGAAACCCATTATACCACTGAAACTTTACAAATGGAATTCTTCTACCCTTCATTTTTTACTCCCAACGGAAACGGTAAAAATGATTTTTGGAATATAGACGGAGATCTTATTCTTCCGGGAACTTATATATATATTTTTGACCGGTATGGAAAAATCGTTTACAAATTAAAACCCGGATCTGCGGGTTGGAACGGAACAAATAAAAACGGAGCTTTGCCGGTGGGAGAATATTGGTTTAAGGCCGAATTGAAAAACGGACAAGTCAAAACGGGTAATTTTAGCTTAATCAGATAAAAAATATGAAAAAACTATATATCATCCTTGCATTTTTAATGGCTTCACTAGCCTATTCGCAACAAGAATATCCAATTTATACCGACTATTTAACCGATAATTATTTCTTACTTCATCCTTCTGCGGCCGGCATGGGAAATTTGAATAAAATTCGTTTTACGGCAAGACAACAATGGGCAAACTATTCAAACTCTCCCGCTTTGCAGACCTTAGGCGCTTTTTTTAAATTCAATGATGAAACCGCAATGGGAATAAACCTATATAATGACAAAACCGGACATTTCAGTACCATAGGCGGAGGATTTACCTATACTTATCACCTGTTTTTTGGAAACCGCCTGAACCGGCAAATTTCATTTGGACTCTCCGGCACCTTTCAAAATTCTTCCTTGAACACTTCTGATTTTGAAAATATGGATGCTACTTTGTATCTTGATAATTCCAAGTTATGGTTTTATAATTTGGATGTAAGCCTTGGGTATAGAAATCAAAATTTTTATTCTTTTTATACCCTGAAAAATTTATCTCCGCAATTCTTCGGGGCAGCCGGTTTTACCACGCAAGAATATAATTACCGGCTTCATCTTTTATCTTTCGGATATTTCTTTGCCAAAAAATCGGTTTCTACAAGAAAAAAAATAAATCCCTCTTTTTTAATTCAATATAAAGAAGGTTTGGGTGAATGGGTACTGGACTCCAATATAAAAGTATTTTTACCTTTTAAAAAAACGGATTTATGGACCGGATTTTCCTACCGGACAAATCTTAATAAAGTTATTTATGAGAATCCTACTTATATCAGTGGATTTATAGGAGGAAAAAGGAATAATTTTGTGTTTGCCTATACTTATACCTTACAAACAAATCAACGGGTGTTTTCAACATCGGGCTTTCATCAAATAACTTTAGGGTATAATTTTTTTTATCAACGAAAAGAAGAACGATTTTTTGATTTGTAAAAAGGGGCTATGGTTTTTTTAAAGGTTTTAATAAGATTGTTGATGAAATAGAATGATTTTAAAAATTACAGGAAGAATTATTTAACTAAAAAATACTTCTCTTTTGTCTTGAAACAAAAGAGACAAAAATTCAAGCCTGATGATATTTTTTCTAAATTTAGCTTATTTCTCCACCAAACTATCTGAACTCGCTCCTTGTAGTCGCTTCAAACAGCAGATAGTTTTAGCCTCCAAAATAAGTAAATTTTACGCAAAAATCTCATAGGGCAAATAGGGAAATAAACGAATGGCTTTAAAAAAAAGAGGACTTGTCTAACAGAAATTCGAATCAAAATTATATGTCCAAATAAGAATATTAATAAATGATTGTAATAATTAAAAAGAAGAATGCCTAACTAAAAAACATTTCTCTTTTGTCTTGAAACAAAAGAGACAAAAATTCAAGCCTGATGATATTTTT
>JAMOVT010000058.1 GCA_027061855.1 Flavobacteriales bacterium | reverse complement strand
TAGGTAACCAATATCATCCTTTATTACCTAATATTTCCGGAAATCACTCCATCTCCACACTACTTATCCGAACTGCCTTTGACAAAGTCAGCCTCGAAAACAGTCCTTCCTACCAAAGAATGTTGGACAACCGGATTATCGTCGCTAGACGATTGGCCCAAGAAAGAGGAATTCCGGTACCTGCTACCGGTTATCCTGCCGGTTACGGTCCGTTGCAAACCGAAGTAGTTCTCTATTCTTTTCTGTCAGGTTATAGCGGTCAGGATCCCGCAAAAGTAAAATTGAGTCCTTTCCGCAATATTCCCGTGCCCAACTGGCGAGTTAAAATCTCGGGCTTAAACAAGATAGGAATCTTTAAAAAAATGTTCAAAAACCTGAGTATTGAGCATAGTTATCGTTCTGATTATACCATTAATCAATTCAATAATAACCTGCAAACATTTACAAATCCCAATGCTGTTGATGCTTCCGGAAATTATTATTTTGAGTATGTGATGGACAACGTCACTTTGACCGAAGCCTTTAATCCGTTGATAAAAATCAATATGGAGATGAATAATTCGCTAAAAATGGATCTGGCCTTAAAAACCGACCGGGCTATTTCCTTGAATCTGAATAATTATACCCTGTCAGAAGTAGCAGGAAAAGAATATGTTGTCGGTGTGGGATACCGTTTCAAAGATGTGAGCTTACCATTGAATATAAACGGAAGAAGAGTGGTTTTTACCAATGATTTGATACTGAAAATAAATGCTTCCATAAGAGACAATATTACCATTATCAGAAGTCTGTCGGAAAACAATAATCAAATCACCTCGGGACAAACCATGTATAATTTAAAATTTTCTGCTGATTATGCCCTGACAAATAATCTTTCGGCGATTTTCTTTTATAATCACTCCTACTCGAAATTTGCCATCTCAACCAATTATCCTTTCACCAATATACGGGGAGGTTTTACCTTAAAATACAGTTTTGGAAATTAAAATGAAAAAGTATAAGAAAACATATTTTTTTTATTCAAAAACATTTCTATTTTTGCTTAAATATTAAACCGAAAAAAAATGAATGTACCTGATAATTTAAAATACTCGAAAGACCACGAATGGATCCGTGTTGAAGGAGACCAAGCTTATGTGGGAATCACTGATTTTGCCCAAAGAGAGTTGGGAGACATCGTTTATGTTGATGTGGATACCGAAGGCGAAGAGCTCGACAAAGACGAAGTATTCGGCACGGTGGAAGCTGTCAAAACCGTTTCCGATCTTTTTATGCCTGTAGGCGGAGAAGTAGTAGAGTTTAACGAAGCCTTGGAAGACGAACCCGAACTCATCAATAAGGATCCCTATGGCAAAGGTTGGATTATAAAGATCAATATAAAAGACAGTGATTCGCTAAACGAATTACTAGATGCCGATGCTTATAAAAAACTTATTAAAGCATAAGTACAAACTTTTTGCTTTTCTTTATACTTTGCTGGTGGCTTACATCAGCTTGACTCCTCTGGATAAATATAATTTGCCCAACTTTAATATGGGTGACAAAATCGTGCATCTGTTGCTCTATTTTATCCTTACTTTTGTTTGGCTATTGGCCTATCCCGCCCTATTAAAAATAAAATGGTTTTATCTTATAATAATAATTGCTTGGGGAATTCTCATCGAATTCCTCCAAGCATTTGTCGTCACCGGCCGGTCCGGAGATGTTTATGATGCACTGGCCAATACAATAGGAAGTGTTTTGGGCCTTTATGCTTTCCTTTTCTATTGGGAACTTCATACTAAAAGCGCCTAAAAGAAAATATTTTTATCGGGAGATATTTTTTCCCGGCCTTTCTCTCTTCTTCTCTCAAAAAAAATAATATCTTTATGAAAATTTTTGAAATATCACCCGTTTTCAGCATTGAGAATAAAACTTTTCTCAAAAGATATTTTTTGAAGGAGTTTTTAGTCTTTTAATGATATAAATCAGTTTTCCGATTGTATAAGGGTGTAAATTTGTGTGTTTAATTAAAATAACATTATGGGAAAAGTAGCCATTATCGTTTTCTTTCTTGCAGGAGTGGCTTTGATATTGATAGCCAATACTTTATCAAACCTCCTCTCGCATAAATCCGACAATCCCGCCAAAAGGGAACCTTATGAGTCCGGGATGAAAACCATCGGACCCACTTGGATACGCTTTCGAGTAGGATATTATCTCTTTGCTTTAATATTTTTAATCTTTGATGTAGAGATTATTTTCTTGGTTCCATGGTCAGTTGTCTTCAAAAAAATGGGAGCGGTAGCCCTCATTGATATAATTATTTTCTTGGCTATATTAGGTCTAGGTTTAATATACGCTCTTAAAAAACGTGCTTTAAAATGGGTATAAAAACAGAAAAAACAAATTGGATCGGAGATACTCCCGAAAAACCTTATACACATTCACCGATTGTCAATGATTTTCCGGGACAAATTATTCCGGCCGGTAACGGGGGAAATATACTTATCACCAGCTTGGATGCCGTGATTAACTGGGGGCGTTCCAATTCGCTTTGGCCCCTATATTTCGGTACCAGTTGCTGTGCCATTGAAATGATGCAAACAGGAGCTGCCCGCCACGACTGGTCACGCTTCGGATTTGAAGTGGCCCGTCCTTCCCCTCGTCAAGCCGATTTGATTATTATTGCAGGAACCATCACGATGAAAATGGCTCCGGCACTTCGTCGATTATACGATCAAATGTCCGAACCTAAATATGTTATCGCCATGGGAGCTTGTGCTATTTCCGGCGGTCCTTTTTATTATAATACATATTCGGTGGTAAAAGGTGCCGACCATGTAATCCCTGTGGATGTATATGTACCCGGATGCCCTCCCAGACCCGAAGCTTTGCTGGACGGAATGATGCTTTTACAAAAGAAAATACGAACCGAAGGACTTAAAACCCGAAAAAATCCGATAATCGGATTTGATGAAGGAAAAGTCCCCGGAGAAACAAATCAATAATTAAATAGTGAATCATGGATAATACATATATCAAAGAAACACTACTCAAAAATTTCCCCGAAATACAATTCGACGAGGAAACCGGAGAGTTTTTAACGATCATCATTCCCCAAAAAGAATATATGGATGTGATGCTGGCATTGAAAGAAATGGGGTTTGACTACCTTTTTTCCATGACCGGAATGGATTGGGGGAAAGAATTGGGCGTAACCAATCATCTCGAACGTACGGAAGACCGGTTTATGGTAGTAGCCAAAGTAATGATTGAGGACCGGGAAAACCCCGAAATCCCCAGCTTGGAAAAAGTATGGAAAACCGCTCATCTTCATGAACGCGAAATTTATGATTTATTCGGTATCGTCTTTACCGGTCATACGGTAATGAAAAGATTGTTATTGTCTGAAGATTGGGAAGGATATCCGATGAGAAAAGATTGGAAAGACGAAACTAAAATGATTATCAGATAGGTATGGAACAGATAACATTAAATACAGCCGAGCTTAAATCCCAAGAATATTTTTTGAATATGGGACCGCAACACCCGGCAACACACGGAGTATTGCGACTTATCCTCACAATGGACGGCGAGATTGTAAAAAATATCGAACCCGATTTGGGATATATTCATCGCTCAATCGAAAAACAATGTGAATATGAAGGCTATAAGCAAATCATTCACCTGACAGACCGGATGGATTATTTGTCTGCACATATTAATAATGAAGCCGTAGCACTTGCCATCGAAAAAGCACTCGAAATTGAAGTGCCGGAAAGAGTGAAAGTGATTCGTACGCTGATGGGCGAATTGACACGTATAGCTTCACACTTATTATGGTGGGGAGTAATGGGGATGGACGTCGGTGCTCTAACTACATTTATGTATGCGTTCCGCGACCGGGAAATGATCAACGACATTATGGAAGAAACCTGTGGAGCAAGACTCACAATGAGTTATAGCACCCCGGGAGGAGTAATGTTTGATCTACACCCCAATTTCCAAAAAAGAGTAAAAGAATTTATTCCTCATTTACGTAAAGTAATTCCTCAATACCATGAATTATTAACCGGTAATGTTATTTTCCAAAAACGTATGAACGGAATCGGGAAATTATCATATGAAGATGCCATTTCATTGGGAGCATCAGGTCCGGTAGCACGTGGGTCGGGAGTAAAAAGCGATGTGAGAAAATTTGCTCCTTACAGCGCACTGGATAAAGTGGATTTTAAAGAAATTATTTATACCGGAGGAGATAATATGGCGCGTTATAATGTACGAATGGATGAAATGCTGGAATCATTGAATATTATCGAACAATTGATTGATAATATTCCCGATGACGGTATCCAAGCAAAAACAAAAGCTTTGATAAAATTACCCAAAGG
>JAMOVT010000057.1 GCA_027061855.1 Flavobacteriales bacterium | reverse complement strand
TATTTCATAGTAATCATAGCCGCTTTATTATCGCTTTCCGTGATCCCGTTCGGCCATGGTTTTGCCGCTTTTGATGTAAATATCGGGGTATTCTTTATTTCGGCGGTATCTTCCGTCGGCGTTTTAAGTATCCTGTTCGGTGGCTGGGGAAGTAACAATAAATATGCATTAATCGGAGGAATGCGTAGTGGATTACAGATGATTAGCTACGAACTTTCTGCCGGATTGGCAATTCTGACCATTGTTTTAATGGCGGGAACCCTGCAAATGTCCGAAATCGTGATGCAACAACAACACGGATGGTTTATCTGGCGCGGACATATTGCCGCATGGATTGCCTTCTTTATTTTTGTAGTGGCCGGAACAGCCGAATCAAATCGTGTTCCTTTTGACCTTCCCGAAGGCGAAGCCGAACTCGGAGCGGGATACCATACGGAATATTCGGGAATGGGATTTGCCTGGTTCTTCTTGGCCGAGTTTATCAATATGTTCATCATTTCGGCTCTTGGAGTAACCTTGTTTTTCGGAGGATGGTTATCTCCCTTTGGAATTACTGAAAACCTCGGAGCACAATGGTTCTGGGATTTATTTTGGTTCTTTTTGAAAGTCTTTGGAATGATCTTTTTGATGATGTGGTTCCGTTGGACTTTCCCTCGTGTAAGAATCGATCAATTGTTGACATTGGAATGGAAATATTTATTACCGATCGGCCTTTTAAACATCGTTTTGATGGCATTATTGGTATATTTTAATTTGGTTTTTTAAAAACAATATAGAAATGAGCTATATAGGAGATATAATAGGAGGAATAAAGACATTATTTACCGGAATGAAGGTAACGGGAGGATACTTCTTTCCGAATATCATTTCGCGTAAATATGTAATCACTCGTCAATACCCCGATGAACCCGCCGTGGTTTTTGAAAGGTTTAAAGGAGAAGTGGTAATGTGGCATAATGAAAATAACGAACACCGTTGTACAGGTTGTCAAGCCTGTGAAATCGCTTGTCCCAACGGCTCCATTGAAATTATTTGGGATCGTGTACTTAATCCCGAAACAGGAAAAAAAGTAAAAGTGATTGATAAACATATTTATCATCTCGGAATGTGTACGATGTGTAATCTTTGTATACAAGCTTGTCCGACCAATGCTATCATGTGGTCTACCAATTTTCATAATTCCACATATGACCGTTCACAATTAACTAAGGTATTAAACAGACCCGGATCCAAACTAATGGCCGGAGTAGAAGAATAATAAAACTATGGAAAGAGTCATTTTTTACATATTAGCTTTTTTAATCATCGGATTGGCCTTGATGAGTATCACCACAAAAAAATTATACCGGGCCACCATGTATCTATTGTTTGTTTTGGTTTCCATTTCGGGAATTTATTTCTTAATGGAGTATAATTTTATGGGTGCCGTTCAACTTTCGGTTTATGCAGGAGGAATTATGGTATTATTTATTTATGCGGTATTACTCACCGATCAAATCGGGAAACCTTTGCGAGACACAAGTTGGAAACGAAAACTCTTGGCGGGGATTATCAGTATGGGAGCTGCGGCATTGTCTATTTATGCCATTGTAACTTTTCAAGGTATCAATAAAACCTTTGAACCTACTGTTACTCGTGTAGAAGATATCGGAGAAAAATTATTGAGTTATGAGCCCGGTGGTTTTGTATTGCCTTTTGAAGTGATTTCCATCCTTCTTCTGGCTGCCATGATCGGTGCAATCGTCATTGCCAAAGCAAAAAAATTAGTAAACCAAGAAAAAAATTAAGTTATGATAGAAGGAGTAAGCCTTATCGAGATTCTTTCGCTGACGACCATTCTCTTTTTTATAGGAGTATATGGCTTTCTGACGAGAACCAATCTGATAGCCATGTTGATGTCATTGGAATTGATGATCAATGCGGAAGCTATAAACTTTGTAGCCATCAACAAATATCTCTCTCCGGCAATTATGCAAGGACAGGTATTTTCATTATTTATCATTGCATTGGCCGCTGCCGAAACAGCCCTTGCCTTAGCAATTATATTGCATCTATTCCGATTGACGGACTCAATTGATGTAAAAGACGTGGAAGAATTAAAATACTAAAAAATATTAAGAAATGGATACTTTTGATTATATATACCTCATCCCTTTGATTCCTTTGTTGATGTTCCTCTTTTTGGGCTTCACGGCCAGAAAGATCAAAGAACCGGTATCAGGTTACTTGGGAACAGCGGGTCTCTTAGCTGTATTTATACTTTCCTATTATACTGCTTATAAATATTTCTTTGCAGACGGCCTTGTTGATGGTAAATATCAACAAATCCGCGTGATGCTCAAAGAAGGATGGATACATTTTACCGATAAACTGGCAATAGATATAGGCATCATTATCGATCCTATTTCCGTAATGATGTTGGTGGTTGTTTCTACCGTATCTTTTATGGTGCATATATATTCCTTGGGATATATGCACAAAGACCCCGGATTCAGCCGCTTCTATGCTTATCTTTCCCTGTTTACCTTTTCCATGTTAGGATTAGTATTGGCATCCAATTTATTTATGATTTATATCTTTTGGGAGTTGGTGGGAGTTTCTTCCTATTTGTTAATCGGATATTATTTTGAAAAGCCTTCTGCGGTAGCCGCCTCAAAAAAAGCCTTTATCGTTACTCGTTTTGCCGATATGTTTTTCCTAATCGGAATCTTAATGATCGGTTATTTCGGTCAGTCTTTTGATTTTATGACCTTAAATAGCGAAAGCACAATTTCCATGCTCAACTCATGGATTGCAAATCATCAAGTAGCTTCCTTTCTAGGCTTATCCGTGATTACCTGGGCATTGATTTTGATTTTCATCGGAGGTATGGGAAAATCGGCTATGTTTCCTCTTCATATCTGGCTTCCTGATGCCATGGAAGGTCCTACGCCTGTATCGGCTTTGATTCATGCCGCCACTATGGTTGTGGCAGGAGTTTACTTGGTTGCCCGTTTATTCCCTATGTATTACCATATCGAAGGAGGTGCCGCCTTGCGGGTAGTCGCTGTGGTCGGAGCTTTTTCTGCACTATTTGCTGCTATTATCGCACTTACCCAAGAAGATATCAAACGTGTCTTGGCTTTTTCCACTATGTCCCAAATCGGGTATATGATGATGGCTCTCGGAGTCTCGGGATTTGACGGATATGAAGGTTTGGGCTATATGGCGGGAATGTTCCATTTATTTACTCATGCTATGTTTAAAGCTCTGTTATTCCTTGTTGCCGGTGCGGTTATCCATGCCGTACACAGTAATTTTATGAAAGATATGGGAGGCTTGCATAAATATATGCCTATTGCCAGTTGGACTTTTTTAATTGCCGCTTTGGCAATTTCGGGAATTCCTCCTTTCTCGGGCTTTTTCAGTAAAGATGAAATCTTAATGGCTGCTTGGGAATATAACAAGATTATTTGGTTTGTAGGATTTATCGTCGCCGGTATGACCGCTTTTTATATGTTCCGTTTATATTTTAGAATTTTCCATCATAAGGATACTCAATATGAACATCCACCACATGATGCACCTGCCAATATGAGCTTTAGCCTTATATTTTTGGCGGTAATGACCATGGCAGTAGGTTTTATCTCTTTCTCTGAATATATATCAGCCTCATTAAAACCTTTCCATTCTCATATTCACTGGGGAAGCCCGTTGGTAATCGGTTCTATTGTGATAGCTTTGGTGGGTATCGGAGCTGCTTACTTGATGTATTATAAAGAAACAGAATACCCGCAAAAAGTAGCTGCTGCTTTTGGCACTACTTATAAATGGGCCAAAAATAAATTCTATGTAGACGAATTATATATGTATGTTACTCATAAAATTATTTTTGACAAAGTTTCTAAACCCATTGCTTGGTTTGATCGCTATGTAATAGACGGATTCATGAACTTACTTGGAGTAACTACTTTGGGAATCGCCAACCGGATTAAATTTTTACAATCCGGACGATTACAAGATTATGCAATGTATTTTGTTTCGGGTGTAGTTGCCATCATTATCATAGTTATATATTATAAATAAAAAAAATTGGAAATGGATATATTAAGTCTTTTTGTCGTAGTACCCGTACTGACAGTAATTGCACTTGTTTTTACTAAAAAATTAGAGCAAGCCAGACTGGTCGCCCTAATAGGAATGTTGATTGAGTTGGCAATGTCTGTCAATCTGATAAATAAATACATGAATGCACGTAAAGCCGGGGATAAAGCCATCATGCTTTTTCAACGGGATATTCCTTGGTTTGAACAATTTAACGCGCATTACCATATCGGTGTGGACGGTGTGTCCGTATTGATGATTCTTTTGACTACATTGATTGTGATTGCCGGTATTTTCGTTTCATGGAAAATAAATTATTTGCCCAAAGAATTTTTCATTTTCTTGATTGTGTTGGCCTCCGGAGTATATGGATTTTTCATCTCTCTGGATCTCTTTACCATGTTTGTTTTCTATGAAATTGCCGTGATTCCGATGTATTTATTAATTGGAATTTGGGGAAGCGGTCCCAGGGAATATGCTGCCATGAAACTTACTTTGATGTTAATGGGAGCGTCAGCCTTATTACTCGTTGCCTTATTAGGTATTTATTTTTACAGTGCCACAAACGGTATGGAACCTACTTTTGATTTACTCGAATTGGCCAATCGTAAAATGGATTTTGCCGCTCAAAAGATCTTTTATCCTTTGGCATTTATCGGATTCGGAGCCATCGGTGCATTATTTCCGTTCCATACATGGTCTCCAGACGGTCATGCTTCGGCACCTACGGCAGTTTCCATGTTGCACGCCGGTGTATTGATGAAATTGGGAGGATACGGTATTTTCCGTTTTGTAATGTATCTTATGCCTGAAGCAGCTTTATTCTGGCAAGATTTCTTCTTGATTCTCGCTGTAACCGGTGTAACCTACGGAGCCCTAGCCGCTATACAACAAACCGATTTGAAATATATCAATGCTTATTCCTCCGTGAGTCACTTAGGCCTTGTGCTGTTTGCCCTTCTAATGATTAATAAAACGGCATGGAACGGAGCGATGTTACAATCTTTGTCACATGGATTTATTACCGCCTTATTCTTTGCATTAATAGGAATGATTTACGGAAGAACACATGTAAGGGATATTACTAAAATGACAGGAATGATGCGAATTGTTCCAATGTTAGGGGTGGCCTATGTTATTGCCGCTTTGGCCAATCTCGGACTACCAGGATTCAGTGGATTTGTGGCTGAAATGAATATTTTTGTGGGAGGTTTCCTCAATACTGATTTATATAAACAGGCTTTAACGGTATTGGCTGTTTCATCTATCGTAGTAACAGCAGTATATATGTTGAGATTGGTGGGACGAATGTTGTTTGGCCCCACTACAAAAATATATACAAATTTGCCTCATGCTTTCTGGTATGAAAAAGTAGCCATTGGGATATTGGTTGTGTTTATTACGCTCATTGGTACTTTGCCTTTCTGGTGGCTGCAATTCATTCAAGACAGTGTAAATAATTTTATTAAACCTTTGGTTCATTAATATTTAAAAAGATTTAAAATGAATATAGATACTTTAATGCTCATGCGAGATGAAATTTTCCTTACAGCAATTATATTGCTTATGTTAATAGGGGAAATCCTCTTGCCAATCGCCAAGAAAAAATGGTTAATTCACATAGGATTATTGTTATTTTTAATATACACCATTCAAAGTTTCTTCCCTCAAAAAACGGGAGAATTGTTTGGCGGGTCTTATCAAACCTACCCTTTGGTCCATTTTTTCAAAGCCATATTGGCAGTAGGTGTTCTTGCTATCCTCTTACAATCAGTGGAATGGATTGAAGAGGAATTGTTGCCTTATGATTTTACCGCTGAATTTTTCATTTTGTTGTTTTCTTCTTTATTAGGCTTAAACTTCATGATGTCGGCAGGAGATTTCTTAATGTTCTATCTCGGTCTTGAACTCTCTACCATGCCTATCATCGCATTGGCTGCTTTTGAATTTTTCAATCGTAAATCCATAGAAGCCGGGGTAAAATTCATTATGCTGGCCTCTGTTTCATCAGCCATCTTGCTTTTTGGAGTTTCTTTGATTTATGCTACAACCGGAAGTATTTATTTTGATGTAATTAAAACAAATATGGCACTTCCGTTGATGGAAATCATCGGATTGGTAATGATTTTTGCAGGTATCGGTTTTAAAATATCCTTGGTGCCCTTCCATTTCTGGACAGCAGATGTATATGAAGGAGCACCGACGGTAATATCCAATTATTTATCGGTAATCTCCAAAGGGGCCGCTGTGTTTGTATTAATGACTTTATTATTTGTTACTTTTTCGACTTTCGGTGCACACTGGGATTATATATTATATGGGATTGCCATTCTCACTATGTTTATCGGAAACCTGTTTGCCATCAGACAAAAAAACATGAAACGTTTTCTTGCTTTTTCTTCCATCGCGCAAGCCGGTTTTATCCTTTTGGCCCTTTTATCTCATGATAAAATGGGGGTACAAGCAATTGTTTTCTTCCTGTTGATTTATATTTTTTCCAATGTAGCTGCTTTTGGAGTGGTTCATATCATTTCACTAAAAGCACATACGGAAAATATGGATGATTATAACGGTTTGTACAGTACTAATCCACGTTTAAGCTGGGTATTGATGTTGGCTTTATTTTCATTGGCCGGTATTCCGCCTATTGCCGGATTCTTCGCTAAATTTTTCCTCTATGCAGCAGCTGCAAGCAAAGGATATTACATTTTGGTTTTCATTGCCGTGATTAATGTTACCATCTCACTTTATTATTATTTATTGCCCGTAAGAGCTGCATTCCTAAGAAGAAGTGAAAACCCGATTCCTAAAATTCATACCGATATATATAGTAAAATCTCTTTTGTAGCTATTGTGATCGGACTTTTGGTATTGGGATTATACAGCGGGGTATTTGAATATATTTCTCAAATCAGTAATATTTTTTAATCTTAAAATTATAAACTTATGTTAGCCGGTAAACACCAATTTGGAGAAATAGACGGAACGCGAGTTACCTTTGTAGAAAAAGGTGCGGATAAGGAACGTATGGAATTTTTGAAAGAATTGTTGGAATACAACGGTTTTGAAGTTCTGATAAAAGAAAAACCTCCCAGAAAAGAAGAAGATCCTACCACTTATGATATAGGTGTAACGGATATGGTTTTTAATCCTACTATATGGATTTTTGACCGTAAACTAAAAACTCCGGACGGACGAATCGTTACTCAGCAATATTGGGAGAATAAATCAAACCTTACCAAGCCGCAATATTGGGAAAATAAATAAATTTATCTTTATGCCCGGTTAATGATGATGACAACTATCACCATGGTGATGGTCGTGATCATCTCCTCCGGGCTCTTTTCTTTCGGCGCCCTCCATAATCCATTGCATCAATTCTTCGGGGTTATTAAACAATCGGGCTTCAATCTCCGTATTATTTACTTTAATTTTGGAAGCCAAATGAAAACGAGAAGGATCATTAACCAAAAAAGCCATTCTGTAAGCCTTATGAGAAGCGATTTTAGGCAAAATATATTTGATAAACCAATCAAATGTTTCTTGTGAAATCAGATTTTCTACTTTTCGCCAATCCACATAAATCTGATTTGCGCGTTTATAAATTCTTTTGCTTAGAAAATTGAGCAATTCGTGATAAATTCCTTCCTCATCCATATAAGCGGCATAATCCGTCCAATAAAAATGCATCAGGTATTGTAGTTCCAAATAATTGACTCTAAGAAATTTTGATTGATACAGTATCATAATTTATTTACGCTTTATTAAAGTTTTGATAGGCGAATGATCAGAATATTTAATCCGGTTTAAAGTATTAAATTCACGGACAAAAAAAGCTTTGTCAATAAGAAGGAAATCAATTCTAAAAGGAAAATATCTGTATTTCCAAGTAAAACCAAAGCCTTTCCCGGCTTCTACGAAAGCATCTTGGCGCTGATCTCCTTTGAGTTTTCTATAAATATAGGAAAAAGCGGTATTATTAAAATCTCCCCCCAGAATAACCGGATGTTTCATTTGGGAAATATGTTTGTCCAGTTTAATCGCTTGTTCATATTGCTTAACAAAATCCTTGCTGATTTTTTCTGATAATTTTACTTTATCTCCTTGCGGAATATCTTCCGGATGTACCCTGTGAGATTGCATATGCACATTATAAACTCTCACGGTATCCTTCCCTATTTTTAAATCCGCCCAGATTGCATTATTGTAGGTACGGTCAAAGCCAATATTTCCTTTATCGAGTATGGGAAACTTGGAAAAAATAGCCAATCCCGATTTCCTTTTGTTGCCTTTTAACACAATATGATTGTATTTGTATTGAGAGAAATCTGTTTTTTTCTTATCCCTGAATTCTTGAAGTAAAAGAATATCGGGAGCTTGATCTTTTAAAAAATTGGAGATATCCACATCCACCGCTTTCTTTTTTATCCAATTGTAATCATTGAATAGTCGCACGTTATAACTCATTACTGAAATCCCTTTTCCGTCAATAGAATGTTTTCCGGAACTTTGAAATAAAGCATGTAAATTATTGAAATTGAGCAGTAAAGCCAATAAAGGCAATAGAAAATATTTTTTAAGATTAATCAACCAATACAATAATAATATAAAATTGATTAAAACAATGTATGGAAAAATTAACCCGATAAAAGATAATTGTGGAAAGTATTTGGGAGGAATAAAAGGATTTAGAAAACCCAACACGAGCAAAAATCCTGCTATCCATGTAAAAAAAAGAATGATTTTCTGAACGAATGATATATTTTTCATAATTTTAAGCCTCCAACATTTACAATGATAAAAGTATGAAAATAGATTTAATTCCAAAAATAAAACACACTGATTCCGGACATTTCTTTTTGCTGGCAGGTCCTTGTGCAATTGAAGGTGAAGAAATGGCAATGAAAATTGCCGAACGGATTGTAAAGCTAACCGATAAATACAAAATTCCCTATATTTTCAAAGGAAGCTTTAAAAAAGCCAATCGTTCCCGTTTGGATAGTTTTACGGGAATCGGAGATATCAAAGCCTTGAAAATTTTAAAGAAGGTAAGTGAAACTTTTGACATTCCTACGGTAACCGATATCCATATTCCCTCGGATGCGGAAATGGCTGCCGAATATGTAGATGTTTTACAAATACCCGCATTTTTGGTCAGACAAACCGATTTGGTTGTAGCAGCTGCTAAAACGGGCAAAGTGGTCAATCTGAAAAAAGCCCAGTTTATGAGCCCGGAAAGTATGAAATTTGCCGTGGATAAAGTCACTCAAAGCGGCAATAATCAAGTAGCTATAACAGAAAGAGGATCTATGTTTGGCTATGGAGATTTAATTGTAGATTTCAGAGGAATACCGGTAATGCAACAATATGCGCCGGTAATTCTAGACATTACACATTCCTTGCAACAACCCAATCAAAGTTCGGGAGTAACCGGAGGACGTCCCGAGTTGATAGAAACCATTGCCAAAGCCGGGATGGCCGTGGGTGTGGACGGAATCTTTTTGGAAACTCATTATAATCCCAAGGAAGCAAAATCTGATGCTGCCAATATGCTTCCACTGGATAAACTGGATGGTTTATTAAATAAACTTATTAAAATTAATGAATTGGAAATCTAAAAAAAGGCGGTGATTTACCGCCTTTTTAAAATTCTTAATAAATAACCGCACTCATGTATCCTACAACGCTGCTTGTATCTCCGGTTACATCGGCACTGGTTCTGTAATCTAATACTTTGGTTTCCAAATAAAGATCCTTAGCAACTTTTATAATCGCTTCAAGCCCTATTTTGCCACAGGCCTCGCATTTTTCTTCTATGAGTTCAAGATTTTTATAAGCGACTCCCACGACACAGTTTTTATCCAATTCATTCGCTACTTTTTGATTATAATAGTGGCTTAAATCTGTGGAAATCACTACTACATTTTCAGGATCTCTCAATAAGAACTCAATCAAATCGGCCACTTCAAGATAGTCTGTAATTCCATAAATCAGTTCGATTACTTTTACATCCGGTTCATAATATTTAATAAAAGGGAATTGAGTTTCCGTACTGTGTTCTATATAATGGGCTTCTTCGGCAAAAGTAAAATCAAAATATTCACTTAATTTTTTTAAGTAAGCGGGATCTCCTTTTAAATATCCGAAAGGAGTTTCATAAGCATCAAAATAGCCCGCGCTTATGCCCCGAAGATATACATGATGTGAAGGTCCTATAACAATTACCCGTTTAGGTTTTGCATTAGGCACGAGCCGATGAGCAAAATTAGCCGTAAATCCACTGTAAATATAGCCTGCATGAGGGGCAATGATACTTTTGGGTTTTATTTTCAATACATTTTTATCTTC
Organism: Flavobacteriales bacterium; assembly: GCA_027061855.1. Classification (GTDB taxonomy): domain Bacteria; phylum Bacteroidota; class Bacteroidia; order Flavobacteriales; family Flavobacteriaceae; genus JALSPZ01. The sequence continues at coordinate 20,502 of JAMOVT010000057.1, read as the reverse complement.
GATATTTTTATCGATAATTTGATTCCATGAATCAATCATTATTTCTATTTCTTTGGGATTTGCGGGATAAAATTTTCCCATATTCCCAGCTTTTCTTATTAGTTCCATACGCCTGGTATTTTAGTGTGACAATTATAGCATTTTCCGTCAACGATTTTATAAGATAATAATTGGTATCCTCGTCTTTCGATTAACGGTACATGGCAATTGGGACATTTGGTGACATTCAACATTCCCAGATTACCTATATAAATAAATTTCAATCCTTCTTTCGTACCGATTTCATAAGCTTTTTCCAAAGTTTCTCTCGGAGTAGGTCCGCGATCCCTCATCTTGTAATCAGGGTGAAAAGCACTGATATGCCAAGGAGTTTCCGTACCTAATTCATTGGCTATAAAATGAGCGATTTTTTTCAAATGCTCAGGTTCATCATTTACTCCCGGGATAATTAATGTGGTTACTTCTATCCAAAGGCCTGTTTCTTTCATCAATTTCAAAGTTTCACGCACGGTAAAAGGTGCTTTGAGTTCTCTACGATAATATTTTTCATCATAAGCTTTAAAATCGACATTGGCTGCATCAATAATGCCTTTCATATCCTTGACAACCACTTCACTCTCAATTCCATTAGTCACAAATACGCTTCTGATATCATATTTTTTTGCTTCCAATGCCACATCCCTTGCATAAGGGTAGAAAATAGTAGGCTCATTATAAGTATAAGCAATAGACTTTGCGTCATATTTTATAGCCAATTGAACCAATTCTTCCGGCATAATTATTTCTTGATCCGCTACCTTGCGTACTTGCGAAATTTGCCAATTTTGACAAAAGGAACATTGCATATTACATCCCACCGTCCCAATGGATAAAGCAGTGGTCCCCGGCAAGAAATGATATAAGGGTTTCTTTTCAATCGGGTCAATATTTAAAGCGGAAATCTTTCCGTAAACCAAATTTACCAGCTTACCTCCTTCATTTTTATTCACTCCGCAAACACCGACTTGACCGTCTTTCAGTTCACAATAATGCCGGCAAAGCAAACATTTGATTTTGTTTCCTTTTTTCTCATAAAATTTGTCCATTACCTGGACTTTGTTGCTGATTACTTTACTCATTTTCTTCGATTTTTTTTACAGTATAAACCCATATTTCGGGATGATATTCCAAACAATTTCCGGGAAGACCCGCTTTAATACATAAATGTTGGAAAAAAGTGTCAAAATCAGGCAAATCTTCCCAAACTTGCGGTAAGAAAGTCGCCTGACGTCCATTGAGTTTAAGAATTACCCCGTGTTTTCCGGGAATAATTTTTCTTCGCAGATCATCTATATCGGTATATTCTACATATTGAGGGATACTCAATAATGAAACTTCAATTATGATATCATCAAACTCCTCCGGGGAGAGTGGAGGAAATCTCGGGTCACTAAAAGCGGCTGCTTTGGCATTATAAATAACGTCGTCTATTAAACTTCTCGTCGGAAGTATAGAACCTATACAACCTCTCAATACAGGCTCCCCCGAACTTCTTTTTTTATTAAGAGTCACAAAAACAGCTTGCTTTTGAGCTAATTCGGGATATAGAGCCAAATATTTTTCTTTGTCTATTAATTTTTTTCCGGTTAATTCTTCCAAAATAGCTAACCGGGCCAATTCCAATAAAATTTGATCTAATGTTTTCATAGTTTGAGATTTACAGGATGTATTATCCTTTGCATTAGGTCAAACTTCAAAAATTAAACCAACCAAATTAAAAACCGATTTTCCTGCCAAAATGTTACAAAATGCTTTTATATTAAGAATTTATTTTACAATTTGTCAGCCCTTTTATTTTAAACATTCGAAAATTCTTTTGTAAATTGCCTCTTAAAATTTTAAAAATATGTGCTCAATCTGGGTAATTATTTTATTGGGATTACTGGTGGGTTATGTAGGAGGTTATGCAGGAATCGGGGGAGCGCCTTTTTTGATTGCCGCTTTGGTATTGGGTTGTGGCATCTCACAATATACCGCACAAGGAACCGTATTGACTATGATGCTGGGACCTATGAGTTTACTGGGGATTCTTACGCTGAAAAAAGAAGTAAAAACGCAGTGGAAAAGCATCCTTATCGGAGTGGTGTCTTATGCTGTTTTTTCTTATGTTGGAGCCGAATTGGCTTTTCGTTTCGGTGAATTATCCGTAAAAAAATATTTTGCTATAATGCTTATACTCATTGGTATCCTTCAATTGATTCCCGGTTTTTCCCCACCGGAGCATATTGAAAAAACTGAGCAAATACCTCCCTGGTGGATGTTTATTATCGGGATGATTACGGGAATCATCGGCGGCTTGTTCGGTATTGGTGCAGGCGTGTTAATGATCCCTATTTTTTTGATGATTTTTAATATGAAAAAAAATCATGCCCGGGCCCTTAGTCTCGCCATTCTTTTGCCTCCGGTCAGTCTTGGAGCCTTTATTAAATATCAGCAAGAGGGTGCAATCGATTGGAAATTGGTGATTATTTTATTTATCAGTTATTTCATTGCCAATTATTTCGGTGCACATCGAGGGAGCAAGGCAAATTTGAAAGTTTTTAAACGTGTCTATGCTATTCTGTTGATTGGCATAGCTATTGTATATTTTTTACAAATTAAATATAATTCTTAATGTATATCCTATGAAAAAAATAATATTATTTATCAGCATTATTTTTTATAATGCTTCTATTCAGGCACAAGAATTAAAAATTAAAATTCATCCTTCCCAAAAATACACTTGGAGTATTCTCTATCAAATAAAAGATTTTAAGAATATCTATATTGCCAACCAACAACCGGATTCCACAGGAGTTTTTCGTTTTGATATGAAAGGAAAAGAGCCGGGAGAATATGTGATGTTGTATGATATGAACAGGCAAAAGAAAGTATATTTTATTTATAATAATGAAGATATAAACTTAGAGGTCTATCCTGAACAAAATCATAAAATTGAGATTAAAACATCAAAAGAAAATAAGATTTATCTTCCCTTTGCCGGAAAAAGAGATTATTTAATCAGCGTATTGGATGATCTCGAAAAACAATTTGAGAATCATAAATTACCTTATCCCGACCGGGTGATGTTTAATAACTTCAAAAAAAATCTCACAAAATTACTTCATTCATATTTGCAGAAATCAGAAGGGTATTATGTACATGATTTAATACAAAACAGTAAGGAATATTACGGAGATGTTTCCTTGGATCAAAACTCCTATTTCAATGATAAACTGGAACATTATTTTGATGATTTCGACTTTAATAACCCGGTGGTTGTCCGTTCGCATTTATTAAGTGAGAAAGTATATAAATATATTTTTAAAATCGCTCCACCACACGATCCGTCTACTGCCGAAAAGGAATATATGGCACGAATAAAAAAAATATGGCATAAAATCAAAGATGAGAGAGTAAAACAAGATATGATCTTGTCTTTGATACAGGCATTTGTCAATGTAAACGGGCGGGTAAGCAAGGAGTTGATTGAAAAATATTACAATACTTTTCCTCCGGAGGTACAATCCCAATTAAATATAGATTTAGTACAAAAAGATCTCGGCTTACTGGAAGGTGAAACTGCTCCGGATTTTACTTTTTCCGATATGAAAACAACCCGGAAATTATCGGATATTAAGAGTGACAAAATTTTATTGGTTTTTTGGAGTGCTACTTGTCCCCATTGCTTGAAGGCAATGCCTGAGATTCAAAAATTGATGAAAAATAGAAAAAACTGGGAAGTAATCGCCATAGGATTAGAAGGCGATAAAACAGATTGGATAAGGGAACATTATTTCTATCCGGAATTTATTCACGGAGTTTTTTCAAATCCTGAAAATAAATGGGACCAGGAAATTGTAAAAAAATATTTCATCAATGCCACACCAACTTTCTTTATTTTAGATAAAAACAAAAAAATAATAGCCAAACCTTATGAAGTGGAAGATGTTATTAAAACCGTAGAAAGTATGGACAAAAACAAGACCTTAAAATAATTTGGCTTTTACAAATTCCGCTTGAAAAACTTCTGAAAAATGGAATAAAATACGGTCTTTAATTTCTTGTAAATCAGGAATAAAACCTATTTCTTTTTCTATTGAAGTGACTCCTTTTTTTTGGATCCCACAGGGTATAATTCCATTAAAAAAAGACAAGTCCGGGTTTACATTCAAGGCAAATCCGTGCATGGTTATCCACCGGCTGGTTTTCACTCCCATAGCACAGATTTTCCTGGCAAAAGGAGTTCCCGTATCCAGCCACACACCTGTTTCTCCCGGACTTCTTTCCCCTTTAATTCCATATTCTTTTAGCACTCGAATGATTATTTCTTCCAGTTTACGCATATAGGAAAGAATTTCCAAGTCAAAATTATCCAAATCGATAATTGGATAACCTACAATTTGACCCGGGCCATGGTAAGTGATATCTCCTCCTCTGTTTGTTTTGATAAAACTTACTCCTTTTTCTTGCCGTTGTTGTTCATTCAATAACAAATGTTCTTCTTTACCGCTCTTACCGAGAGTATATACATGCGGATGTTCCGTAAATAAAAAATAATTAGAAGTCTGTTCCGGAATTTCTTTATATTTATTTTTTGTTTTTATGGCTTTTAAATCTTCAAAAAGCCGGGTCTGATAATCGAAAGCAAGAGGATAATCCGTCAAGCCCAAATCTTGATATTGAATGGTTTTGTTTTTCATAGGCGATACAAATTTAGAATAAATCATATAGCCGTGAAAACGAATACTAAAAAATCTTTATATTCGTTATTTGAACGAAGCTACATTTATGCGCGGATTTTTTATACAAAACAAACGTATCCTTTTTATATTAATCACCCAGCTTGCATTGATATGGGCGTTATGGCGTACCAATTTATTTTTATCGGAATTTAAACACGAGGAAGAAAGTAAGATCGAAATTTTGATGGCTGCCTATAAAAAGCTTATAGAAGCGGGACCTGACGAAGATCTTGACCTTCCTTTAAAAATTCTACAAGCCAACAAAAACATCCCTTTGATTGTTTTGGATCAAGACAATCAATTGGTTTATCATACCAATGTCAGCAAGAAAAACAAGTTAAACAAAAAAGACAGCCTGAAAATAGTGGAGAAAGCGGTAAAATTTGAGAAAGACATTCCTCCCATGTTTCTTGAAATCGATGATCAAAAATACCAGAATATTTATTACAGCCCTTCTCATTTATACAGCCGCTTGTTTTATTATCCTCTTATTTTAATTGGGATTTTTCTTTTATTTATTACTACTATTTATCTTTATTACCGTACCGGAAAAATTTCAGATGAAAACCGGTTATGGTCGGGCATTGCACGTGAAACCGCTCATCAAATCGGCACTCCTTTGAGCTCCTTAATGGGTTGGATTGAAATAATGAAGACGCAAAAAAGTATGGATATACCCATAGGAGAATTGGAAAAAGATGTACAACGACTCAATACTATTTCCCAGCGTTTTTCAAAAATCGGATCCGAACCCGAATTAAAAGAAGAAAATATTGTGGAAATAAGCCGGAATATAGCTCATTATCTGCAAGATCGTACTTCCAAACAACTCAAAATAAAATTGGATACCCCGGATAAAATATATGTTTCAATCAACAAACAACTCTATGAATGGGTTTTGGAAAACCTCATCAAAAACTCCATCGATGCCATGGAAGGTAAAGGCGAAATAAATATCTCTGTTTTTGAAGACAAGAATCACGTATTTATAGATGTAAAAGATCAAGGAAAAGGTTTGAGTAAAAATATGTATAGCGAGATATTTCTACCCGGTTTTACTACTAAAAAAAGAGGGTGGGGATTGGGATTATCACTCGCAAAAAGGATTATCGAGCAATATCATAACGGAAAAATATTTGTGCAAAAATCCGAACCCGGAAAAGGTACGACCATGCGGATTGTTATTCCTAAAAAAGACTGATTATTTTACCGGCTCTCCGTATAAATCGAATTCTTCTGCCCCTGTAATTTTTATATTGGCAAATTTCCCGATTTCCAAGTAATGTTTGGCAGCATCAACTCGGACTTCATTATCCACTTCCGGCGAGTCATATTCTGTTCGTCCCACATAATAATCACCTTCTTTCCGGTCGATTAACACTTTAAAAATCCGTCCGATTTTTTCTCGGTTTTTTGCCAAGGATATTTCCGCTTGCAAATCCATAATTTCTTCTTGACGCCTTTTTTTTACTTCTTTCGGAACATCATCAATTAGTTTGCCTGCGTGTGTATTTTCTTCATGAGAATAAGTAAACACTCCCAGCCTGTCGAATTTACTTTCTCTCACCCACTGTTTCAATTCAAGGAATTTTTCTTCGGTTTCCCCCGGATAACCTACAATCAAAGTCGTGCGTAAAGCCACTCCCGGTATTTTTTTACGCATTTTTTCAATCAATTTCTCTGTCACTTTTCGCGTATGTCCGCGACGCATTGATTTCAAAAGATCATCATTGATATGTTGCAAGGGCATATCGAGATAATTACAAATTTTTTCTTCCTGAGCAATGGTATCAATTACTTCTTCCGGAAAACCCGTAGGATAAGCATAGTGAAGACGTATCCATTCGATACCTTCTACTTTGACCAAAGCCTTCAAAAGCTCATTTAAACGCCTTTCTCCGTAGAGATCCAATCCGTAAAAAGTCAAATCTTGCGCAATTAAAATTAATTCTTTAACTCCTTTTGCCGCCAGTTTTTTTGCCTCTAGCACCAAGCTATCGATGCTGCGCGAAATATGTTTGCCCCGAATCATCGGGATGGCACAAAATGAACAACTGCGATCACAGCCTTCGGAGATTTTTAAATAAGCAAAATGAGAAGGAGTGGTTAATTTTCGTTCACCAATCAATTCGTGCTTAAAATCCACCTGAAAAGTTTTGAGAAGTTCAACCATATCATGGGTGCCAAAATACTGGTCCACTTCCGGAATTTCAGCCGGTAATTCGTTTTTGTATCTTTCACTTAAACAACCGGTTACATAAACTTTTTCTATTCGCCCTTGTTGCTTGTCATGAATGGCCGATAAAATAGTGTCAATCGATTCTTGTTTGGCATCATGAATAAATCCACAAGTATTTATTATAACAATATCACTCGGATCGTTGCCATTATGGGTGACTTCATACCCGTTATAAGCCAATTGCCCCATAATATTCTCACTGTCATAAACATTTTTTGAACATCCTAAAGTGATGATATTGATTTTCTTGTTTTTCATTTGGCTGAATTAAGTTTGCAAAAATAGACAAAAAAGGCGAACTACAAATTATCTCCGGTCGATGCGTTTAATTGAATTCCTTTTTTAGATTGCAAATTATGTTTCAAAATATATTTTTTTCCTTGCAGGTATGATTTGAGAAACAAAGACATTTTTTGTGCTTCTTCGGGATAATTTTTGAGGTAATTATACTTATCCTTTTCTTTATATTTATATAACCCGTGGGTTTTTTCCCTGTCAATAACCAACAAGAGAGAGTCACTTAATACTGCATATTTATTGTCATAATCGACAAAAATATAAGGATGAGGATTTTCTTCTACTTCTTGCCCCATTCCATTATATATATAATCATATTTTAATTCTTTCATTAATATCGGAAGGACATCCATTTGCATGGCCAGTTCGTTTCGTTTTTCAGGTTTCACTCCTTCATAATAGATAATGAAAGGAATAGAAGAATAGCTCAAAGGTGTGGAATAAATCATACGGTGGGTTTTTCCATGATCACCTATAAATACAAAGATGGTGTTTTTAAACCAAGGCTTTTTACGGGCTTTTTCCATAAAATCTCTTCGCGCCCAATCGGCAAAACGGGCAGCCCGGGTAATTTCATTTTCTCCTTCAATAAAATCGGGAGTATAATAAGGAGGATGATCCGAAATAGTGAGAATAGTCGCTAAGAAAGGTTTTTTTTGATGATATAAAGAATCCATTTTTTTTAAGGCAAAATGGAACAAAAAACGGTCGTCTACACCCCAAGTAGTACGTATAGAATCTTGTGGATAATCTTTATCATAAAAAACTTCTTTATAGCCATTTTTGGATAAAAAACTCCATAAATTATCAAAAACAGGATTGTGAGGAATAAAAAAAGCGGTTTGATAGCCTTTTTCTTGTAAAATCTGGGGCAGCCCGTAATAATTTTTCTCTGGGACACCTTTCATAGGATGGCTGTTAAAAGTCAAGGGGTAAGAATAATTAGTTGAATAAACTCCTCCATAAGTATGAATTCCATTGCTATACATTTGCGTGTATGCAATAGACTGATCAAAAAGACTATCTATGAAAGGGCTAAGATTATTTTTATTACCGTATTGTTTCATCTTCCAAGTCCCCATACTTTCCATGAATATAAGTACTATATTTTTTTTTGGAACCTGACTTTTCTCCTCATTATTAATCATTTTTTTGGCCAATGGATTTTGGTAAGCGGAATGAGAAATTCCCATATATTTTTTTAAAAGGGATAAAGCTTCCTCAGTGTTCATGAAATCAATATTATGCAGCTTATCTTTAAAATCTTGTTCTAAACTTTTTTCCAATACAAATACAGGATTTAAGGCCAATTGATTTAAAAAAACTATATCAGAAATCGTAGAATTTTCTTTTTTGAGAGGTGGGCCTGCCAAGGTTCCCCTAATAGAGAAAAATATAAAAAGAAAGCTAAAAAAATACAACAGAATTGCATGCTTTTGAGATAATTCTATATGTTTGGAATATGAAATAAGTCTATTGATAAATTTATAAAATATATATAAGCCTCCTCCCAACAAAAAAATAATATACCACCATGACTTTTCCTGAAATAACATTTTAACTACCGTAAAAGGCTGGTCGAGCCATGTCAAAGCTTGTGAGTCAAGGTGTTTATAAAAATTATTAAAATATTCTATATTACTTATTCCAATTATAACTATCGTAAAGGAAAAAAAATAAATCCATACTACTGCTATTTTTTTAAATTTATTATTATTAAAATAGTCATAGGCTGTTAAAAAAAGAAAAGGAATCAACAAAATAAAACCGGAAACCAAAAGGTCAAAACGTAACCCCATCCAAAAGCTGTACAAGATTTTTTTAACAGAAAACATACCGTTCTCCTCTATATCGTCTAAATGAAATGAAAGTAATACAATACGGTATAAGAAGAAGAAAACCACAAAAAGGAGGTAAATTCTTAAAATGATGAAAGGCGATTGAACTTTTTTTTGCATTACAAGTTAAAAATGATTTTGTTTTTTATAAAAACACAAAAATACGATTTTATTTAACCAAAATCTTTTTTATCAAGTTTTCTCCTTCACTTTTAATATTCAATAAGTAAACTCCTTTTGCTATATAAGACAAATCTAAGGGATAAACGAAGTGTCCGTTTTGTGCTCTCAGAGGATAATAAAGCAGTCGCTTACCCGAAATATCATAAAGCGAAATGTCATATTCTTTTTCTATATCCGCATAAAGCAATTGAATTTGAAAATGATTATTTCCAAAGTCTTGTAATAAAATCTGAGTGGGATGAGAAGTATTTTCTTGTTTTACTTCTATAAGATAATCCTCTGTTTCACCATAACTTACATCAATACATGCATCGGGAACCGGCTGATTCCAACTGATTCTAACACGCATTAAGTGCTCTCCTATGGGTAAGGGATAGGGCAAATTCGTATCAAAACTTTCTGTGAAAACTCCATCTTCTTTACCCGGAGCCATCAACTGATTATCAATGATTTTTTCTTCCGCTTCAAAAACAAAATTACTATTAAAATCAATCCATGCATTTACATACTCATTTCCATATTTAGTTGTAAGAGTAAGCGGATATATAAAAACATCTGATATTGTTCCTTTAATATTTGTAAAATCACTATAACCGGTACCGGTACAATCGGAAATATGGTCAATATCTGCAAATTTTAAGCGATAAATTTCATCCCCGTTTGTACAATCGGAGGCGGGTTCACATATTGATTTCATTATATTCCTAGATAGTTCGTCATTCTCCGGTTTCATATCTCCCTGTAAATTGGTTTTTACTTTTAATTCATATAAACCGGGCGTTGACATATCAGCCGGTGTGGAAAAGGTGAAATTTTGTTGTGAATCCGGCGCAAGTGTGGCTTGAAAAATTTCTTCAACAGGTGTGCCATTATTAATAGTATAGGAAATTGGAAAATTACTTTGCGGTTCACCTCCATAGTTTTTTACTACTACTTCAATCGATTCGGCATTTCCTAATTGTGACGAAGAAACGGGAGAAATCATATAGGCAATTCCCACATCCGTAGGAATCAGATTTCTTACTTCTTTTGTAAAAATATCATTGTTAGTATCTGCATCTCCTTGTAAAGCAGTTCCTGCTTTTATTATATATGTTTTTTCTGTAATTGATAAATCGGCTTTGGTTAAAAAAGTATAAGACAATTTTTCTCCTGGCAAAATACTGCCGGTAAATGTTTCGGTGACGGGAGTTCCATTATCAATTTGGTAAAAAACTTCAAAATTGCTCTGTGTTTCCGTTCCGTAATTCCTGATTTCAATTTGAACTTCTTCATTATTCCCCAGGTAAGAATTTTCAGGAGCAAGTATGGAAACAACCCCTATATCTTTGGCATATTCAGAAGCAAACTTAAAAACCGCTACCTGATCTACTCTTCGATTATTATTAAAATATTCACTTATAAACCAAAATCGCACATCATCAGAAGGGTCTATTGTCAATTGGGCATAATCTCCGTATCGTGAAGAATAAGAAGATTCTACACCGGGAACCACGGTTTGAGCTTGTATGGTCATTTCTCCAACAGGATCTGAAAAATATCTTCCTGTATAATGCAACTCCGGTACTTGATCCGGACCGACAATTGTATATCCCAGACCTATATCTCCTCTACCATCCATTTGAATAGAGCCGGCAAAAGTATTTTCACCGGATGGATCAATATATGTGCCTTCCTGATAAATATACCAATCTTCTCCATCATTATTTTGTCTCAACTCATACCAGCGAATACCGGCTTTCCCTTGATTGTCAGTGTTTACAACAAAATTTAGAACGACCGAATTAAAAGTAGAAAAACGACGGTAATTGGTCATAAACATAATTGTTGCTTGTAAGGCATCTATTTTTACTCCATTCGGTTGAAGCAGATTCTCAAAACTTCCATTATCAAAGACCGAGTTAAAATCGCTTGTAATCAATTCTTGTTTTAACTCTATAAATGAATTTTCCGGAGTGTTCCAATCCACTTGAACATTCCATATTTTCAAATGGTCGTCATTGACTCCCGCCCAAGAATCATCTTGCAAATAAATAATGGGAGCATTTCCTCTGGGAGGAAGCATATTTCCGTTTACATGAAATCCCGAAGGTGAATAAAACCCGTTAATGGCTATGCCCGGCAGATTAAAACCGAGCATACGTGCTGTTGGATCTCCATTTATCATTTTGTCTCTTTCCATCGCAAAAACCACCTCTTGTATGGCAGGATCACTTTTATTGGCCGTGACATAATAAGCATCACTCCAAATGGAATATTTAGGATAATCGGGCATCGCATTTACATTGAATCGATAGACATACCAACCGTCATTAACAGGATCCGGACCTTGTGAAATAGCCAACATTAATTTCTTGGGATCAGATGCCAGATCAAATTCAGTAATAATAAAACGATCGGCAAATTGATCATATAAAACGATGGGGTCACCATCATCATTGGTTCCGGTAAAAATGGCACTTAATGAAGTATCCGGCACCAATACATTTCCGTTTTTGTCAAAAATTTTAAAAGCCGAATTATAAGCCACCACATAATGGTTGGGGCCGGCTGCTCCCGTTGGATCCGTCGGTGTCCCACCAAAAGTAGAAGCTTCAAAGGTCAAAAGTGGTGCTTTATTTTTATAGGAAACCGGAGATTTTTTATATTGAAGCAAAGGATCAGTATTTTTTGGAAACCCTTTACCCGGGACAATAATATTTTGTCCCGATTTTCTCTTTTTATTCATCTCTTTTTTTTGCTTTGGACGCGGCAAATATTCGCGTTGAGACAGCGGCTTTACAATTTCTACGGTATCGGAAATTATAATAAGTCGTGGTTTCTCTTGTGCCGTTAAACCAATCCATATACTGAAAAAAAGAAGACTGAAAAAATGTTTCATATTTATAAATTATTGAAAAAGTAAATATATTTATTTTTTTGAGAAGTTCGGCTTAATCCTTCAAAAAGTAGTAATTTGCAAACCGAAAAAATTTTTTTATGCGATTTGAAAATATTATAGGACAGGATTTTTTAAAAAAATATTTCGCAAAAACCATTCAAAATAAGCGTATTCCGGGAGCTCAATTATTTGTAGGAGAAGCCGGATACGGAACCTTAGCAATGGCTTGGGCCTATGCTTCCGAATTACTTTGTAAAAATAATGAACGTTGTAGAGGTAAGGTGGAACGTATCCTTCACCCCGATTTGTTTTTTATTTTTCCCAGCATTACAGGATCTTCGGCAGCCAATACAGAAAGCTCTCAATTATTACCCCAATTCAGAGAATTTTTACAAACTTCTCCTTATGGTACTTACTATCAATGGCTACAAAGTATAAATGCCGAAAACAAACAAGGATTAATAAGGGTGAAAGATGCAGAAACCATTATCAAAAATACATTTGTAAAAGCCTTTGAAGGTGATTATAAAATATTTATTATTTGGATGGCCGAAAAAATGAATAATGAAACCAATAATAAACTTCTGAAAATTCTTGAAGAACCTCCGGCAGACACTAAATTTATTTTGGTGGCCGAAAGCACTGAAAATATTCTTCCAACCGTCTTAAGCCGTTGTCAGATTCACCATTTTAACCCGATCCCGGCCTCTATTATTAAACAAGAATTAATCTCAAAGGGAATCGACGAGAAGAAAGCATTAAAAATCGCCAAACAAGCCAATGGAAATTGGGCCAAAGCCTTGGAACTGCTAAATGAAGATTTACCGGAACAAAATTTTCAAAGGGATTTTGTGGAGTGGGTACGAACAGCTTTTCTGGCTAAGAAAAACAAAACAAGCATACAAAAATTGATTTCATGGTCGGAAAAAATGGCTTCCAAAGGACGCGAAGAACAAAAATTCTTCTTAAAATATGTAATGGAGATATTTCGTCAGGCATTGATGATTAATTATGGAAATCCGCAATTACAATACATTGATATGCAAGCTATTGGTTTTGATATGCATAAATTAGCTCCGTTTATTCACGGCAATAATATAGAAGAAATCTATCGTCTTATTGAAAAAGCCACCTACTCCATAGAAAGAAATGCTAATTCCAAACTTGTTTTTATGAATTTATCTCTTTCACTGACCAAATTAATACACAAAAAAGAAGTTTTGTAATTTTTTAACAAATTTGAAAAAAAATAATATCTTTGTTAAACAAAATAAAGATATGAAAAAAACAGTACTTCTTTTACTATTCGCCGGAGTATTCCAAAACAGCCTTGCACAATTCGGATATAAAAAATTCTTTTATTCTATTGGAGTAACAGGAAAGTATATGACAGCCCCAAAATATACCGGTTATGATTTTAATCTCAGTATTGTTCCCCGATACAATTTCTGGGAAATAAATGGAGAAAACACAGTATCTATCGAAGCTCGACCGCAAATTGGGATAGGAACAAGAGATTGGTATATTTATGGTGAATATGAAGAAACTTTTCCCACACGGGTAAGCTATGCTATCCCGATTTTGTTAAATTATAACTGGGGTTTAAATGCCGAAGAGGATTCTGATTTTCTTTTAGGATTTTATATAGGAGGAGGTTATAATTATGCCAATGTTTTTTCGGATACACCTCCTTACGAAGCTATACACGGACCTGTTTTTGATGTCGGGTTACGTTTTGACGGAGAGCCTGTATCTCATATAAGTTTTATGTACACCCATGGAATTGACGGAGGAAAAATATACAGTGTCGGTTTTTATTATGATTTCTAACCTTCTTTATACCACGAAGCGTATTTGATATAACTGTCGGCAATCCTGCGGATTTCGCCTTCAACCAATTCCGTACTGATATCTTTGATTTTTTTTGCCGGAATACCGGCATAAATACTACCACTTTCCACCACTGTTCCTTTAGTCACAACCGAACCCGCTGCAATAATTGAATTGGATTTAATTACAGCATCATCCAGAATAACGGCATTCATCCCTATCAGCACATTATCTTCAATCGTACAACCGTGGACCGTAGCATTATGAGCTATAGAAACATTGTTCCCGATATTTGTCGGTGACTTTTTATACGTACAATGAATTACTACACCATCCTGGACATTTACTTTGTTCCCCAACCGAATATAATGGACATCCCCTCGAATGACCGCACTATACCAAATACTACAATTATCGCCCATTTTTACATCTCCGATAATTACTGCATTTTCTGCTATAAAACAATCTTTTCCAAACTCGGGGGTGATTCCTTTTAAAGATTTAATGATTGCCATTTTATTTAGTTTTTATAAAAGAATACAAGGCCTCATCCCATTTACGCGGAATATAAGAAAGTTTTTTGATTTTTGATTTACTCAACACACTATATGTCGGCCTTTTTGCTTTTGTGTGGAATTCATTTGAAAAAACCGGTAAAACCTCAACCGGCAAACCATGCAATTCCACTATTTTTTTTGCAAAATCATACCAACTTGTTTCTCCTTCATTGCTAAAATGGTATATGCCGTATTCCGGTTTTTTTTGCATCAACCAAAAAATAAAATCTATCAAATCATAAGTTAAAGTAGGAGTACCTGTTTGATCGGAAACTATTTTCAATTCCTTTTTTTCTTTTGATAAACGAAGTATTGTATTATAAAAATTATTCCCTTTGTTAGAATACAACCAAGAAGTGCGTATAATATAATAATGATCTGCTTGTTCTACTATATTTTTTTCTCCTTCCCATTTACTCTTTCCATAAATATTGATGGGATTAGGAAGGTCGGTTTCCAAATAAGGCATTTTCCTTTTTCCGTCAAAAACATAATCAGTAGAAATATGGATTAAAGTACATTTATTTTTACTACAAATCCGCGCCAATGAAGAGGGGGCTTTTGCATTGATAAGAAAAGCGTCTTCGGGTTCACTTTCTGCCTTTTCCACATTTGTATAGGCAGCCAAATTCAAACAATAATCAAAATGGTTATTATCAAAAAAAGCTTGTATTTGTTCAGGCTTTGTAATATCCAGTTGGTTTTTATTTGTCAAAACAAATTCATGGGATTCCGGCGGGATATATTGATATAAACTTTGTCCAAGTTGACCATTGGCACCCGTTACTAGTATTTTCTTTTTCTGACTCATTATAAGGATTTAAAGCCCGGTAATTTCTTGTCTTTTTCAGATAAAATCAATCGAGGCACTATTATCCAATCTATATTGAGATTTTTATCGGCATAATAAATTCCGGCTTCACTTTCTTTGTGATAAATATTATCTATTTTATAATAGAATAACGTGTCATCATCCAAACTTAAATATCCGTGAGCAAATCCCCGCGGAACAAAGAGTTGTTTCTTATTTTCTTCCGATAAAATAATGGAAAAATATTTACCGTAAGTTTGAGAATCCCGGCGTAAATCCACAATCACATCCTGCACTTTTCCCTTTAAAACAGTGACCAATTTGGCTTGGGCATACTCTCCTTTTTGATAATGTAAGCCTCTTAAAACTCCATACTCCGAATGGGCTAAATTATCTTGCACAAATTGAATAGTTAAGCCCGATAGTTCTACAAATTTACGCTGATTGTAAATTTCCATAAAAAAACCTCTTTCATCTTCATATACATCAGGTTGTAAAATAAAGACACCTTGAAAAGGAGTATCAATTTTTTTCATCTTCTTTCAGCTTCTTTTCATACTGTTTTAACAACACATTTAATTCCTTTAGAAGTAAAATAATCAACACAAAGAAAAAACCGAACAACGGATATTGCAAAAACGGATTATAAGAAATCTGATTGGTTTTCATTCCTCTTTCGGGAAAATTATTATAGAGAAACAAAATATGTTTATTGACGGCTATTTCTTCTTCATTCTTTTTTAATTCCTTTAGAAGGTTTAAACGAGTTTCAAACAAATCATAAGGTTTTTCATATCCTGTCGAATGAGCGGTATTTACTACTACTCCCGATGCAGTTGCTTTTTCAGAAGAATTCAAGTATACTTTATTGAATACCTTACGTAAGGAATCTACTTCGGATAAAGCCTGATGCAATTTTTCTTTCTTTTTAAAAGCAAAGGACAAAAACTCTTTTTTCTTTTCTATAAGGACCGGATTGTCTTCCAATAATTTTTCCAAAGCAGGATTGAGTTTTTGAAAAATATCTGGTGAATAAGCCGTTACCGTAAGACGGTAATAAGGTGAAAGGCTCTTAGCATTTTTTATGTCTTTAATATATTCTTGAAAAGTTAACTTATTAGAAACCGTAGTATCCATAGAGGCGTGGTATTGAGCATAATCTTTCAATAGCAGCACTTTATTGACGACAGGCGTCCAATCAAAATGTCTCAATTGCTTGGCTTGTTCGGTTTCAATATTTAATTCCTTTGCCAACACCTCATATTCTTCATTCTCTATCAATGCGTTAAAACTTTCCAACTTTCCTTCCAAATCGGGAGATGCTTCGAAATTCACTTTGGTAAAAACCGATGCTTTATAAACTTTTTGATAATTTTTTTGAAGCACAAAAGCTAAAATAAGTCCTGCCAGAATTCCCGCACCCAGATATAAGGCATTTTTTTTGAAATAAATCAAAACATGAAAGATCAAAAACAGAATGTTTTTTAAAATGCGTAAAACACCTTGATATATCTGCTTAAAAAAAGCTCCAATGGCTTTAAAAAACTGTAAGAGATCAATCTCTTCACGAGGTTGTATTTGATTATTCATAATGACTGAATATTTTATTTAAAATTTTATCTGTTATTAAATAAGTGGGTTTCACCCCTTTTTCTCCCAACGGTCCGGAAGCCAATGTGCTCCCCGTTTCCAAAGGATTATCCGAAGCATAATAAGCATAACGCACTTTAACATCTTTTCCAATATTCCCTCTTATCTTTGAAGCCGATTGTATGGCTTTTTGATAATGCGCTCCTTCCATTTCCAAACCTATGGCCTTCCAAGTCGAATTTTTAAAAAAAGACAATATATCTTTGTTCTGCAAAGACGTTCCCAAAACGGTAACCATCGTTCCTGCATAAGCGTCTATATTGTCT
Source organism: Flavobacteriales bacterium (assembly GCA_027061855.1). Lineage (GTDB taxonomy): Bacteria > Bacteroidota > Bacteroidia > Flavobacteriales > Flavobacteriaceae > JALSPZ01. The sequence continues at coordinate 3,187 of JAMOVT010000057.1, read as the reverse complement.
TCTTTGAAATCATTTAAACTGAGATCGTTTTCAAAAGGATAATTATCGGCGGTTCCTTCAAACATATGAACATTGGGAATCATGATATCGCCTTTTTTCCCGGTGAGAATCCCCGCTTTACCCATTATGGATATCGATTGAACGTTTAAATGCTGTTTTTTATTATTTTCTTCATAAGGTTTTAACAATTCGTCCATTACCTCAAAAGCTTGCTCCCCGAAAGCATAATCCATCACAATCAATACAGGAAAATCTTCTTGGCTGTTAGCATTTATGATATAGTCGGAATCCTTTATTTTTTCCGTATCAAAAATTTGCACGTCTATATTGGCCCCCGAAAAATCTTTTACCTCTATCATGCCGTTTTTTAAAGCAAATTCTCTTACTTTTTCCCTTAATTTTTCATTTTTGGACTGACTGAGCTTTTTAAAAACTTCCAATTTTTTTTCATCGGTTTTTAATGCCTTCCGGGCAAACAGGCTATTCATCACCGAGTGCATATTGGCACTGATAATATGAAGAGGACGATCCAATAAATTCCTTTTCTTTAATTCCTTTTTGATATGGTTTGCCCAAATTTCGCCATACACATGATGTCCGAGTCGTTCTCGGAGACGCGGACTGAATTTAATCTCCCGCTTCTTTCCTTCGTATGCTTCATCCAAAGCCAGTTTTCCCAGCCAATAAATCAATTCAAAGAATCGGTTTTTATTATTTTTTTCCGAGAACATTTCAAAGGCCTCCTTGGTCTCGGAAAAGGTTCTTCCCAACAGGGTGGATAAATAGGAAATGATTACTTCCTGTTCTTTTTTATTGAGTTTCTTGTTATTCAAAACCACATCTTCCAGCGCATTCCATTCCCTTCCCGTTTCCCCTTGACTATTGACCACCGCTTTTTTTCTTATTTTATGAGACTCTATGAATAAAAAAGTAAGGTGAGTCAATATATCATAAACATCGGAGCGCCCGCGGGTCAATTCGATATTCATCTGATCTTTATCTATGCGGTAACAATTTCTTCTTCGCTTGGGAGGTATAATAGGAGTGAATTGTGAATTGCGATAACCTTCGTTATCCGTAAGGTGAATCACTCTGGTTTGTTCTATTCCGTATGGCAAACGGTCCATTACGTATTTCAATCCGTTCAATTCGGTTTTCTCGGTGGCAATATCCCCGTAGATTTCAGGCTGTAATGTAAGCAATCCTTGTTTTAAAGTATTTCCGGACACACCAAAGGGTTTATAAAAACCGCGGTTCAATAGATGCCGCATGGTAATATATAATCTCTCAATGGCATTTGAAGATTCCCTGGCTCTTGTCCTTTTCTTTAAATCGGATTTAATCATGCTGAGTTCTCTTTCGGAATATTTTTTTTGCAAATATAAGTATAATAATCTTTCGGTTTTATTTGTCCAAGGCTTTTCCGTTTATAAATATAGCGTCTATCAAGGCTTTTCCTTTCCAAATCTTTACTTTGATAAAAGAAGGTTTTTGCCGTTCAACAGGTGAAAGCCTCAGCAATTTTTCGATTTCGCCGGCTTTGAACTCATTTAAATAATACCTTTCAAACGGATATTGAACTTCCATTACTTTTTGTCCGCCCGTTTCAAAAACGTACCGCACTTTCACTTGTAACAGGTTTTTTGAATTGTGAAGTTTGTTTTTATAAACCCTGTATGGTTTAGCAAAACCCGTTGAATCCGTTTGCAGTTCAAGCCAAACTTTCTCCCCACGCTCAAATTCCAAAGTATCGGGAATATTCACTTTATCCGGTATAAAATTCAAGGCCAAATAACGCCCGCGAAACATGTCGGCAGGATCTCTTTGTGCTATTTCAAATTTATAAATACGTCCCTTCTTTTTCACTTCTTCATATAAAAATATTCTTCTGGCAATAAATACCAATTGAAAAAGCACCACAAATGCAAAAAGAAAAAGATAATGTTTCTTAGTGAGTTTCATCCGTGAAATTTTTATACAAATAAATATTTATTCCTATAAATACCAAGCCTGTCAAGACAAAAGCAAGCCCCCGGTAAATAAAAGGAATATCATTGCTGAAAAAATGAGTGATTATCAAAATCAAAATACTCAATAAGCCGGCATTTAATATATCGAGACGTTTAAATTTTTCTCCCCGGAAAATCAATAATATGCCCAGGCATAAAACAATTATATTTGAAATGATATATACATATTCAAAATAAAAACTCATTATATAAAGGAAAACAAACAGGAAATATAAAAAATGAAAACACGGAAGTTCTTTTTCTTTTGTCTTGTATTTGATCCATAAAAAAAGATTTATTAAAAGAAAGATCAATACCAAAACAAATTCCTCTCCCAAGTCTTTATTCATCAAAAACAACTGCTCGCTTTTGCTCCAATAGCTTTCAAAGCCACCGGCTATAAACAAAGCCGTCAAGCCTGTTATTCCTCCCCATAAAAAAGGATTTTTCAAAAAAGATTTTTCACGGATTTGAAAAGCTCCTATATAATAAAAAACCGAAAATAAGCCCGCCAAAATCAACAAACTTACATGGTGTTGAAAAAAGGCAAGCACAAACAAAAAGAAAGCCCAAGCTATCACCCATCTGTATATATATTCCAAGTGGTTTTTGCTTCCTATTAATTTCCAAAAATAAAAAGGAGTTAGTAAAAGCAATAACAGCAAATAAATATATTTATGATTGGGAGTTTGATCCTTAAAAAGATAAACAATAGACAATAAGTATAGAAAAAGTCCCAGGCTTTTAGCTTTGAATATATATACCAAAGGAAGGGAAAGCACAATCCAACTCAAAAGCAGGTAGGAAGAAGTTTCTTCCATTTGATAAATTTGACTGGTCAAAGTCAAGGCAATGATAAGCCCGAAAGAAATGGCCCAAGCAATGCTCTCTCGCCAGGCAAGACTTTCATTTTTATATTGAAGCACATACCATCCTCCCAATTGAGCTAAGACCAAAGGCAAGAACGACAAAAAAGTTTTGAATCCTGCCGAAAAATTATTCCAATTATTGGCTACTATCAATAAAATACCGGCTCCAATGAGAATAACCCCCAAAAGGGCAAAGATGCTCAAAAGCCGGGATGATTTATCCCCGGCTTTTTGCTGATAATAGGTTTCTATTTTTTGAGCGGTTGATACATCGATAATACGGTTTTCAACAAGCTCTTTTAAGTCTTG
>JAMOVT010000056.1 GCA_027061855.1 Flavobacteriales bacterium | reverse complement strand
ATATCGTCTTTGCGTTCAAATACATCGTCGAGACGCATTTTTGGAACTTCGGCACGTACCACATCAAAAATATAAGAAGTAATTTGGGCGGCGGGATCTTCCAATTTGTAATAAGCGTCTTTTACCCTGTCTTTGGGTATCTGGAATTGAGTGGAAACTTTGAGGTGTACAAACACATCGTCTTTGGTTTTGGTTTCCACTATTACATCCAATTGTTGAATACGCAAATTAATGGGGCGCGATTTGGTATCTATAAAAGGAATTTTAAAATTTAAACCGGCATATCTGACCGAATGAAATTTTCCCAATCGCTCTACCACAACAGCCGTTTGTTGCTTAACAATAAACAGGGAAGCCGCTAAAAAAATAATAAATAAGAAAATAAAAATAGGTGCTGTAATCATTTATTTATGTTTTTAAAGTTATACTCTAAAAATACGAATAATTTTTTGTTTTGTTACAGCAAAAAATTATAAAACCTCAAATAAGGTGTAAAATTTTTAGATAATACTGCATTTCATTTATAAAAGTTTCCAAATCGCCGTTCTCTATTTCCAACATTAAATCATATAAATCATCCTCCGTCTTATATCCCACCCGGAAACCCGATTTAATTTGGAGTGAAAAATATTTTTGCAATTCGTTTTTCAATCCTGTAAAGTCGATTAATAAATCATATTTTTTCTCAAGAAAGGCCTTTATCTGTTCGTTTTTAACATTTCCCAGGAAATTTATATCCGAAATATCGGCCACCAATCCCCGCAGTTCATTAAAATTATCTTTTTTTTCTTTAACGGTGAAAATATGGAAATTGGTAGAAGGAAGATAAAGCGCCTTTTCCAGTTGCTCCATTCTTTTTATATCGAGTTTTGAATCCGGACTGTTTAAAATTACCACTTCTTTTACGGCTTTGATTTGCGGTTTATGCTGCAACAAGGCTTTTTGCAACTTTTTGATTTTTCTATTTACAGCCGATTTTTTCAATCCGGTTCCCTATTTAAAAATTATTTTTTGTATGGCTTCTTCACCCAATTTTTCATTCATTTCCCTTTGGATATCCTCTTTCTTTCTGTTGAGTTCCTCGCGCAATGTAGAGGAATTCAAATATACAGTTAAAATTCCATTTCTAAAAACCAATCCTTGGGTATAATTGGCAATATTCTCTCCCCAAAGTTCCCTCCACAGGTCTTTGATGCTTGCTTTTTGCAAACCTTTTTTCAGCCTTTGCTCCTTGCGCATGGCTTCTACCAGGGCTTTGATATGTTTGGCCTCGTCATACATTAACCCACAGAGTCTTTAATGATATTAATCAAAATAGGTTTCAATCCGCTGAAAAAGAATTCCACGGCAATTACCATTACAATCAAACCCATTAAGCGCATCATTACTTTATTTCCTGTTTCACCCATCAATTTAATCAATTTTGACGAGCTGAACAGAATTAAATACGTCAATAACAAAACGATAAAAATCACACCTATCAATACCGCTTTTTTCTCTATCGTACCGGCATCATCCATCAGCACAATGGCATTGGTAATCGCTCCGGGGCCGCAAATCATGGGGATAGCCAAGGGAGTAATGGAAATATCATCCACATAGGTTTTGATTTCCGACTCTCCCACTTTTACTTTTCCCAAGCGGGCTTGCAACATATCCATTCCCATCAAAAAAAAAATCACTCCTCCCACTATCCGGAAACTATCTACCGAAATACCAAAAAATTTAAACATCAGCTGCCCCGTGAAGGCAAAAAACAAAATGGTAAGAAAAGCGATTATCGAAGCCTTTCTCGCCGTATATTCACGATGCTTATCGTCCAAATCCTTGGTCATCGTCATGAAAATAGGCATCGTTCCCAGCGGATTAATCAAAGTAAAAAAAGAGGTAAATACCAGTACGGCAAAAACCAGCAATTCATTCATATTCTATACGGCTATTTTTTTGCCAATACTTTTTTTACGGCTTTATATATTCCTTCGGCATCCAATCCGTACTTTTTCATCAATTCCTCGCCTGTCCCCGATTCACCAAACACATCGTTTACCGCTACAAACTCTTGCGGAGTAGGCAATTGGGCGGCCAACAGTCCCGCAATACTTTCTCCCATACCTCCCAAGCGGTTATGTTCTTCGGCGGTAACCACGGCTCCTGTTTTACGCGCAGAGTTTAATACCGCTTCCTCATCCAAAGGTTTGATAGTATGAATATTGATTAAATCTACCGTGATTCCTTCTTTTTCAAGTTTTTCCATCGCTTCGATAGCGGGCCATACCAGATGTCCTGTGGCAAAAATACTCACGTCTTTTCCTTCATTCAAAAGCACCGCTTTCCCGATCTCGAATTTTTGATTGGCAGGAGTAAAATTAGGCACTTTGGGTCGCCCGAAACGCAGGTAAACCGGACCTTCATAATCGGCAATGGCAAAAGTGGCCGCCTTGGTTTGGTTATAATCACAAGGATTGATTACCACCATTCCCGGCAACATTTTCATCATTCCCAAATCCTCCAAAGCCTGATGCGTAGCTCCGTCTTCCCCTACCGTTAAACCCGAGTGCGAAGCACAGAGTTTCACATTTTTCTCGGAATAGGCAACTGCTTGGCGCACCTGGTCATAAACCCTGCCGCTTATAAATTCGGCAAAAGTAGAAGCAAAGGGAATTTTCCCTTCAATGGTAAAACCTGCCGCCATTCCCACCATATTGGCTTCTTGGATTCCCACATTAAAAAAACGTTCCGGATATCTCTTGGCAAATTCGCTTAGTTTTACAGAACCGGTTACATCGGCGGTGAGTGCTACGATATCGGGATTTTTTGCTCCCAATTCGGTCATGGCATCACCAAAACCCGAACGTGTATCTTTTTTTTCCGTATAGGTATATTTCATGATTTTTCCGTTTTTAAAATTATTAATAATCTCCCAGGGTTTCGGGTAGTTGAGCCAAGGCTCTTTCCAGTTGTTCGTCGTTCAAGGGCTTGCCGTGCCAGCGATAATCATCTTCCATAAAATCGATTCCATAGCCCATTTTTGTATGCAATAAAACCGCTACCGGTTTTCCTTTTCCTGTCAGTGATTTGGCTTTTTTCAAACCTTCGATCACCGCATCGAGATTATTTCCTTCTTTAATTTCCACTACGGTCCAATTAAAAGCTTCGAATTTGGCTTTCAAATCTCCCAAACTCAACACATCATCCACTCTCCCGTCGATTTGTGCATTATTATAATCTACCGTAGCCACCAGATTATCCACTCCTTTGGCGCCGGCATACAAAACGGCTTCCCATATTTGTCCTTCTTGCAATTCGCCGTCTCCGTGCAAGGTATAAACCAAATGAGGATCTTTGTTCAATTTCTTTCCTTGTGCCACTCCCAGTGCAACCGATAATCCTTGCCCCAGCGATCCCGAAGCAATGCGTATTCCCGGCAAACCGTCATGAGTGGAAGGATGCCCTTGCAAGCGCGTGCCCAATTTACGGAAAGTGGCCAATTCCTCCACGGGAAAATATCCGCGCCGGGCCAACACACTGTAATAAACCGGCGTAATATGTCCGTTCGACAAAATAAAAACGTCTTCTCCGGTGCCCAACATCTTGAAATTTTCGGGGTCGATATCCTCCAAAATCTCAAAAAACAAAGCCGTAAAAAACTCCACGGTTCCCAGCGAGCCTCCCGGATGCCCCGATTGCGCATCATGCACCATTCTCACAATATCCCTGCGTATTTGCGGCAGTAAATCTTTTATATTTTCCATTGCATACAATTTATAAATGAATTACAAAGTTACGTATTTTATTCTTTTCCCCCTTGACCCGATTATCAAGGAATGTAAAAAAGATTGTAAAGATTTTTTACTTGGGCGTGTGGCTGTTTTCCCCCTCCAAAACTCCGCCGCACACAGCCACCGGGCTATCCGCTATATCTTTTTTTTACAAAAAAAGGATGCCGCTTCTATCCCTCACGCGCTGGGCAACACCATTGCATTCATAACGCGCTGTCATTCAGAACGAAGCGACCATAGAGAGCGAAGTGAAGAATCTCTTCTGTCATTCAGACGACCGCAGGGAGGAAGAATCTCCTCATATAAAATGCATATATAATATATTAAATGAATGCTTATTTCATTGAGATTCCTCCCCAATAAATTGGGGACACGATCAGTCGTTACGCTCCTTATGAATGACACCGTCATTCATGACGCGCTGTCATTCAGAACGAAGCGACCGTAGAGAGCGAAGTGAAGAATCTCTTCTGTCATTCAGACGACCGGAGGGAGGAAGAATCTCCTCATATCAAACGCATATATAATATATTAAATGAATGCTTATTTCATTGAGATTCCTCAGTCGCCACGCTCCTTATGAATGACACCGTCATTCATAACGCGCTGTCATTCAGAACGAAGCGACCGTAGAGAGCGAAGTGAAGAATCTCTTCTGTCATTCAGACGACCGGAGGGAGGAAGAATCTCCTCATATAAAATGCATATATAATGTTAGATGAATGCTTATTTCTTTGAGATTCCTCAGTCGCCACGCTCCTTCTGAATGACACATTCATTCATAACGCGCTGTCATTCAGAACGAAGCGACCGTAGGGAGTGAAGTGAAGAATCTCTTCTGTCATTCAGACGACCGCAGGGAGGAAGAATCTCCTCATATCAAACGCATATATAATATATTAAATGAATGCTTATTTCATTGAGATTCCTCAGTCGCCACGCTCCTTATGAATGACACCGTCATTCATAACGCGCTGTCATTCAGAACGAAGCGACCGTAGAGAGCGAAGTGAAGAATCTTTTTATATAAAAAACATAAATATTAACAAGAGATTCTTCAGTCGCTGCGCTCCTTCTGAATGACACA
>JAMOVT010000055.1 GCA_027061855.1 Flavobacteriales bacterium | reverse complement strand
GTTACCCACAAGCAAAAAAAATGAGACTAGAAGAAAAATCTAAACAATTAAAAAATTTAGTATCAAATTATGAAACCAAATGGTTTTTAGGTGATTTATCATGGTTAATTCAAAGTGGTAGAGAAAGAGCCCCTGACCAACTAGGCAATCTTTCTTCACCCTTGCGACAACTTTATTATTTAGCAGGATTAAATATTTCAACAAAAAAAGAAAAGGGAACTGATTATACATATAACCCTGAAAAATGGGAAGAAATAGTTAGATTATTAACAGAAATAGAAATTGAATACGAAAAATTATTATTCCATTTTGAAGATGACGAAGATCTAGATAAATGGAAGAAAATTAGGGAAGTAGCGGTTCCTTCTTTCCTATCATATTTTAATCAAGGACACCTTAATTATGAAGAACAAGTAATTAATTGGATAATTAATTTATATACACCTTTTAACAAATATTTTATTGAAACATTTAATTTAACAATTGATGATTTTATTACATTTTATAATAACCTAGACAAACTCGTGCAAAATAATTTTCAAGGATTTACAACAAACAATAAATTATTAAGGGATAATTGGGAAGAATATACAAGTATTAATTCAGGAATTGATTCTTCTGTTCCTACATTCTTTAAAGAAAGTATTCCTGAAAATTTTGAAATAATTTCAAAATTTATGCTAGATAAAGGAATGTCAAATCGTTTTTATCCAAGAGAATTAATTTCAGACAATCTATCTTTAAATAAAATAAATACTATTCTTTCATTAATTTCAACCACTAGAAAAGAAAGGGATTTCCTCTATTATACCGAAACGAATCCAGGTAACCCTCTTTATCAGTATCCAATTATTAATCTTGAAAATGAAATGTTTCAAGTATTTGAAATGAAACAAGTAATACATGCAATAAGTGAATTACTTGAAAAAAAAGTTATTGAAAGAAGTAATTTAAAAGAAAAATATATTAAAAACAAAGGCGAATTACTTGAAAAAAATATTATCAAATTATTTAAAAAATTTTTTGGTGAAGAAATAAAAATTTTTACTAGCTATTATGTAAATGGGAAAGAACAAGATATACTCATTTTATGGAAAGATTACGCTTTTATTATTGAAGCAAAAAATTACAAATTAAATGAACCATTTAGGGATCCCGAAAAAGCCTTTTTAAGAATTAAAAGGGATTTTAAAAAAAGTATTCAGAACGCATATAATCAAACTTCAAGAATTGAACAAATTATTATTAATCAAGAGCCATTAATAATAAGAAATAAAAATAATGAAATTATTGAAACTATTGATACAAAAAAAATTAAACAAGATTTCTCAATAATTGTAAATTTAAATTCATTTGGTTTAATTCAAAATGACTTATCATATCTACTAGAACTAAATAATGAAGATGATGTATATCCATGGGTTGTATCATATGATGATTTAGAAATATTCATTTTAACTTTAATTGCAAAAAATAAATCACCTAAATATTTAATAGATTTTTTGCTGTTCAGGGAAGAATTACATGGAAAACTAATATGTTCTGATGAATTGGAGATTTGTGGCGGATATTTATCAAAACAATTCAATATTAAAAAAATAAAATATCAGGAAAAAGTAATTACCCATCCTAGTTTTGGAAATATTTTTGATGAACAATATTTTAAAGGAATGGGATTTGAAAACGAAAAATATTTGGATGAGAAGCGTAGTGGTAAATACATATTTATATAGCCTGTGGGTAACACAGTATATAGCTCATAGCGGTTAAGTGCTTAACTCAAAGGTAGTTGTGTGTTTACCCGCAAAATTCAAAGAATTTTGCAAATCGAAAAAATTAAATTATGCAAAATTCTTTGAATTTTGCTACCTTTGTGCAGTCGGGAAAGGTAAGTGCGTAAAAATCCGCCACTAACCATATACACAGCGTTGTTCATAATGAAAAATAGAATCCAAATTAAATAATATTATAAAACATATTAAAAAAATTATAAAGCCATATCTGCTAATTGAAAAAATATTTATATTTGTATTATGGACACAAAAGGAATGCAAAATATTAAAATTGAACTAATCCAATGGCTAACAACTTTGGATGATGAAACTGTCATCCAAAAATTAATGGATTTGAGAAATCGTCAACTAAAAGATGGATGGAATAAGCTTTCGGATGCAGAAATTAAGTCAATTAAAAAGGGACTTGAAGATGCTAAAAATGGTAAATTAGTTCCTCATTCCGAAGCTAGAAAAATCTATGAAAAATATTTATAAAATTCATTGGACTGACCACGCATTAAAAGAGTTGGACGAAGTTTATAATTACCTAAAAGCCAATTGGACAGAAAAAGAATTACGCAAACTATCCCTTGAAATAGAAAAGACAATAGAATTAATTTCCAAAAATCCTGAATTGTTTCCTATAATCGATCCAGATGAAACAATAAGACGTGCAGTTATTACAAAACATAACACGATTTACTATAAGAAGTTGAATGAAGCCGTTGAAATTCTATCATTTTTTTCTAATAAAAAGAATCCTGATAAATTAGATTTATAAATACGGTGCACAACACCGGTAACCCTTATATAAGTCCTCCCAAAACACTACAAAAACAAACAAAAACAATAAAATCGAATCGAAAAAGAAGGTTTTTTGCCCATTTTAAATCTTATAAATTAAAAGACCGCCATTCTTTTTATTATGTGCTATATTTCGTATATTTGAGATATGCACAACGGATGCAATAACTATAAGACATTTGGTGCCGGATGGTGAAGTGGGTAGTTTAAAAATAAACAAACGACATAACAAGCGGGTTGTCAAATACCAAAAAATACCCCGCACTTCTTATACTTAGCCTTAGTATCCGTCAGAAAAATAAAAATGAACAATAAATTATTCATATTATTCCTTTTAATTTTACTTCCAGGTTGTCATAAAAATAAAATAAATTCATCGAATTGTTCTAATGATCATTCGCTTGATATCATTACTCATAGGGATTTTAAAATGGGATTCAGTACGTGGAGTTTTGGACCAAGCTTGTCCGACAAAGAAGAAACTTACCGGTTTATCAAAACAAATGCCGATATATATTCCGAGCAAATCGATTATAAAATTCCATGGAAAGCTTTAATAAACAATACAACATTTCCAAATGCTTTTATGAAAGATATCAATTACCGGCTTTCAAAAAGAATAAAGAACCATAAATTATTATTATCTGTTTCTTTACTTAATACCCAAAGAAAGGATTTATTGGAAGATTATGACGGTTCCATTCCCGCTTATACCTCTTTGGATGATCCTGTTATCGAGAATGCCTATTATAAATATTTGGAATATCTGATTTCAAAATTCAATCCGGATTATTTGGTGATCGCAATGGAAGTAAATGAATTAAAACTTCATTCCGAAACCAAATGGGCCGAATACAAATTATTAATGAAAAATATAAGAACCAGATTAAAAAATACTCACCCGGATTTACCCTTTACAGAGTCCGTCACGCTACATAATTGGTTTAACCCCGAAGTTCCTGACCAAGCCGCATTTACCGATGACATCACGAATTATGTAAATCGGAATTTGGATTTTGCAGCGATCAGTTATTATCCGTTTTTTAAAGGACAACATACAAAAACCCAATTCCAAAAAGCTTTTGATTTCTTACATTCAAACACCACTTTGCCCATTGCCTTTGTTGAAACAAATCATCTAGCCGAAGATTTAAAAATTGAAAGCTTAAATGTAAATATAAAAAGCAATGTATGCGAACAAAAAGACTATCTCGAAACTCTTTTGCTTAATGCTTACAATCATAATTATAAATTTGTCGTTTGGTGGGCTTATAGAGATTATGATAAGCTATGGAATACCTTTCCGAATGAAATGAAAGACATCACTAAAATTTGGAAAGATACCGGTCTTCTGGATGAAAACGGAAAAGAAAGACCTGCTTATAAGGTTTGGAAACAAATATTCAGCAAGTAATAAATAACAAAAAGTCTTTGATTATTAAAACAAACTTTATTATCTATATATTTATACCATATTATTATAACTGGTGATATATCGAATAAAAATATATTTCTTACTGTACACTATTTTTTTAAAGTAAAAATAACTATATACCTCCGGGTCAACCGGACATTTTTATAAAAATTATTGAAAAATAATTGTAAATTGAAAAATAATTCAAATTAAACAACAATCCTTTTGTGATTCTAATTCACATTAAAATATGAAAAAACAAATTAGTATAGCTATACTGGGAATTTTAATAATAGTCATTTCTTGTCAAAAAAGAGAAGAAGTCATAGCATCTAACACATCGAAACTATTGTTTAAATCGGGTTTTGAAAGTGATGTATATATCGACAATCACGTTTATGAAAACTCCGAAGATTACAGATTTATCAAAGGAAAAGACAATGAAACCGGATTTAGTTGGCCTATTGATATTCTAGGAGCAAGCGAAAGCGCACTTCATTATATAGATGATGATAACCATCAAGCGGTTTATAGTGAAATCCAAACTGTCACCGGGCATAATGGAAATTTAACAAAAGCTTTATATAGCATTGAAAATTATAATACAGGGGTAACTCAATGCCCCTATGAAATTCTTAATATTCAAGAAGGAACCCGGGATTTGTATATTAAATATTGGATAAAAATGGATAGTGCTAGTCTGGTACAACCGGATATGTGGCGAGCTATTTTTGAATACAAGACAGAAGGATATGCAGATAATGATGGCTTTCGGTTAATTGCATTCATATATACCGATAATGACGGTATCCCTTATTGGCATTGGCAAGGAGATGAAAATCCGTCAACACCTATTTGGGAAATAGACAATAAAAAATTGGCAGTTCCTTTAAATAAATGGTTTTTGACAGAGTTTTACTGGCATTGGAGTGAAGGTAACGACGGACGAGCTTTATGGAAAGTAAACGGACAAGTTATAGGAGACCACCATGGTCCTACTACAAGAAATTCTAAACCCATTGACTTTATTATATTAACCCAAATTTACGGCAATGCCAATCCAAAATATCAATGGATAGATGATATAGAAATATGGGAGAATATTCCTGAATAATTTTTTAATCAGCTATAATCAATAAAATTTTTAAACTAAAAAATATTTTAAAAAAGTTTTAATGAAAAAAACCATTATTTTTTTGACTCTTTTAGTAACCTACGGGATATTTTCCCAAAAAATATCACCACATGAATACGGATTAAAACAATTTTGTATTAAGAATAAGAAATTAGGAAAAATAAATTTTTACGTTACAAAAAATGGAATAGGAAAAGAAAAGCCGTTATTAATTCTTCTTGACGGTTCAGGTAATTTACCGATATATTCATTATTGAAAAAAGATAATGGAAGTTCAACCATTATCAGCACTATTCCATTCAATTACAGAAAATTATCCGAAAAATTCCACGTAGTTTTAATAAGCAAACCCGGAACACCATTTTTGGATAGCTTGCTGGTTAATTCATTCGAACAATTTGCAGAAAAATATAAACCTTCCAAAGAATACAATGAAAAATTAAGTTTGGAATGGAGAGTCAATTCCGCAGATAAGGTAATTAAATATTTATTGAAAAAATTAAAAATAAAAAACAAAAAAGTTGTTGTAATCGGATATTCGGAAGGCGGACAGGTTGTCCCGAAACTCGCTACGAAAAATAAAAAAATTACTAAAATTGTAAGTATTGTTGGCGGTGGGTTAAATCAATTCTACGATTTTATCATAGCGGAAAGATTAAAAGCAGAAAAAGGAATAATAACAACTGAACAAGCACAAAACAACATTGACAGTCTATATTTGAAATTAAAAGAGATTTATGACAATCCCGATGCTACTGATAAATTTTGGTTAGGACATACCTATAAACGTTGGAATAGTTTTAGCAAAGATATTCCACTAGAAAATATGTTGAAACTTGATATTCCCATATTGATTATTGCAAGCGGAAAGGATAAAAATTCACCAATTTTAGGATTAGATTATACTAAGTTGGAATTTACAAGAAAAGGAAAAAAAAATTTAACCTATAAAGTTTACCCAAATTGTGATCATTGGTTTAATAATCAAAAAAATAAAACGAATAAAATGGATATGATGATTGAATATGTTATAAAATGGATTGAAAAAAAATCCAATTAATAATATAAAAATTTGTATTTTTGAAAAATCCACATTCATTTAAATCAAAAATCATGAAAAATTTCCTTTATTTATTCTTCCTTCTCCCCTATTTTGCCATGGCACAAAATCAAAACATAAAGCCACAAGACAGACCTCAACCGGATTATTTTATCAATGATCAAAAAGTTGATTGGAATAATGTATACCTCAATTCGGACAATATAAAAAATATCAAAGTAGTAAAGGAGGAAAACGGAAAAATCTATTTAAGCCTTAAAGAAAATGTCTTTTTAACCCCTTTGAATGAAATAAAAACAGATAAGAAAAAGAGTTTTTATGAACTCTATATCGTCAATGGAAAAATCATTAAAAAACCCGGCGATATTTTAATCGATCCTACCGAAATTGCTCAAATGGAAATAATCAAAGGCAAGGAAATTGAAAATTTGGATAAAAAAATGCTTATTATAAAAATTACAACCCGCAGTTTCTTAAAAGAACAGCAAAATAAAAATCAAATCCATATACGCGGTGCTTAGTATTTACGGATGATAAAATCTAATAACCTTACAATAAGGGTAACATTTTTAAAATATGTATAGTTTGTGTGTGTAATTTATCCGCCCTGATACGGATTAAAAAAAGGAGGCAAAAGCTTCCTTTTTTAAACTCTGCAAACCAATAATAGAAACAAAATCCCCGCTTAAAACCTTTCTTAAACGGATTTTTCATAAATATTTCAATTGGCATTCTTCAACCCGAAATCTTTCCGTATTTTTGGTAAACCAAATATAAATCCGCGGAAATGAAAGTAAACTCCCATCATTATAATCTCGAAATGCAACATCCCTTTGGCATTTCCCGTTCGGTCCATCGTTTTCAAGAAACTTTTATAGTCGAACTAGAACAAGACGGTGTCAAAGGTTATGGCGAAGCCACCCAAAACCGTTATTACGGCAGCAGCCTGCAAAATATGCAAGAAGGCCTGGATGCGCTGAAAAACGATATTGAAAAATATCCTTTTTCCACCCCCGAAGATTTTTGGGACAATTTTTTGTATCCGCGGCTTAATAATTTTCGTTTTTTAATGGCAGCCATCGATGAGGCGGCAAATGATCTTTATGGCAAGTTGCTGGGAAAACCCCTTTATGAATTATGGGGATATGATTTGAAAAACATTCCTTTATCCACCTATACAATTGCCTTGGATAAAATCGATGTGATGAAGGAAAAACTCTTGGAAAAACCTTGGCCGGTGTACAAGATAAAATTGGGAACGGAGCACGATATCGAAATTGTCAAAGCATTAAGAGAAATCACGAACAAACCATTCCGCGTGGATGCCAATACGGCTTGGACAGCGCAGCAAACCATCGAAAACAGCCGGATTTTAAAAGATTTGGGCGTGGAATTTATCGAGCAAC
The DNA here is from genome assembly GCA_027061855.1 of Flavobacteriales bacterium. Taxonomy (GTDB): domain Bacteria; phylum Bacteroidota; class Bacteroidia; order Flavobacteriales; family Flavobacteriaceae; genus JALSPZ01. The sequence continues at coordinate 1,560 of JAMOVT010000055.1, read as the reverse complement.
CTCTCCCCTACAATCACTATGATGAAATGAAATATGTACGCAAGCATTCGGCCTTGCCGATTATTGCCGATGAATCGTCCCGGACCGAAGAAGATGTGTTAAAATGTTACGAAAGTTTTGACGGTATCAATGTGAAGCTTGTCAAAGCCGGCGGCATCACTCCCGGCAAACGCATGCTTGAAGAAGCTCGAAAATTGGGAATGAAAACCATGATCGGTTGCATGACCGAATCATCCGTAGGAATTTCGGCAGCAGCACAACTATTGCCTCTTTGCGATTATGCCGACCTCGACGGAGCGATTCTCCTGAAAAATGATATTGCACAAGGAGTCGGGTTAAAAAACGGCCAATTTATTTTTCCCCATAAACCGGGAACGGGAGTGGAGTTATTATAAAAATTTTAAAAATTCAAATATATGTTATTAATAGATAAACCCTATGCTTCCCCTTTTCTTATCAATACAATCATTAAAAACCAATGGCCGGTTGTAGATACACCTGTTGCCAGAGAAGTAATCCATTCTGATAAAATCAATTGGGTAGATGAAAAGGAAGCTCGTAAAAATATTCTAAATAATCCGTCTTTACCCCTTTATTCCAATTCAGAAAATGCCTTGGAATGGGTCGAAAAAAATATAAAAGAAACCGATTTTCACAAATATGCCGGCCTTTTTAAGGATAAATATGAGTTCCGTAAAACGCTTCAACAAATCTATCCGAATTATCGTTTTTTAAAGGTAAAATTCAATCAATTAGAGGAATTGAAAAGCCAAGAACTCCCCTACCCGTTTGTAATAAAGCCTTCAGTAGGTTTTTTTAGTGTTGGGGTATATGTAGTAAGAAATGAGGAAGAATGGGAGAAAACCAAAAAAGAACTTCTCAATGCGGATTTCACTAATCTTTTTCCCGAAAATGTTCTGGATACAAATTATTTCATCATTGAAGAAATGATTGAAGGAGAAGAATTTGCAGTCGATTTTTATTATAATGAAAACGGAGAACCCGTAATCCTCAACATTACAAAACATCTTTTTGCCTCTGAAACAGATACCAGTGATCGAATATATTTTACCTCAAAGGACGTCATTTTGGAAAATGAACCTCTTTTCAAGTCTTTCTTTGAACAAATGGGAAAAATTATTGGAATCCGGAATTTTCCCGCTCATGCCGAATTGCGGATTCGCCCCGATGGCACAGTAATTCCCATTGAAATCAATCCGCTACGATTCGGAGGCTGGAGTACTACGGCAGAAATTCCCGGGCTAGGTTTGGGATATAATGTGTATGAAACATTTTTCAGCAGGACAAAACCCGATTGGGATAAAATTTTCAAAGGAAAAGAGGACAAACTTTACAGTATCGTTTTATTGGATAATAATTCGGGAATTCCCGCTTCCGAAATTAAAAAATTTGATTATGATAAGCTTCTATCCGATTTTGAAAATCCCGTTAAAATTAGAAAATTTGATATCCATACTGCTCCGGTTTTCGGTTTTTTATTTACCGAAACATCAAAAAACAATATGGATGAATTATACAGGATTTTACAATCGGATTTGA